>JAGGYZ010000217.1 GCA_021162285.1 Candidatus Fermentibacteraceae bacterium | reverse complement strand
GCAAAATCATCTACACTTAAACCTGCTTCAGTGGCTGCCTGTACGTAAGCGATTCCATCTGCAATGGTAAATCCGACTTCCTGCGCCGCGGTGCTGCCTGCTTCTCTGATGTGGTATCCGCTGATGGAAATAGTATTCCATATGGGAACACTCTCGCGGCAGAATCCGAAGATATCTGTTATCAGTCTCATGGACTGCTTTGGAGGGAAGATATAAGTACCTCTCGCCATGTATTCCTTCAAAATATCATTCTGTATGGTTCCCCGAAGCTTATCTGCTGGAACACCCTGCTTCTCAGCTACCACAATGTACATTGCCAGCAGAACTGCAGCAGGAGCGTTTATGGTCATAGAGGTTGAAACTTTGCCCAGAGGTATGTCTTTAAAAAGAAGTTCCATGTCTGAAAGGCTGTCGATTGCAACACCAACCTTGCCAACTTCCCCTGCGCACAGAGGATGGTCGGAGTCATAGCCGATCTGCGTTGGCAGATCAAAGGCAACCGAAAGACCGGTTTGACCGGCGTCCAGAAGATATCGATACCTCTTGTTTGATTCTACTGCACTGCCGAAACCCGCATACTGACGCATGGTCCAGAGCCTGCCTCTGTACATGGTTGGTTGAACACCTCTGGTGTAAGGAAAGTCACCAGGGAAACCGGATTCTGCCAGATATTTCTCATCGGGGTTCTGAGGGTAGTAAATCCTTTCAACTGGATCGCCGGAGCCCGTCAGGAACTCTTTCCTCCGTTCAGGGAATCTTCCAAGCACTTTTGCAAGAACACCGTCTTCCCATGCTTTTTTTGCCTGGTCGAATTTGTTACTCATATCTGCTTTCCTCCGATTATTCGGGATTGTAAGATCTGGGTGTTTCCTGGCTCCGGAGAACTCTCAGTGCACCCAGGGCGAGAGCTTCCATTTCCATTTCGCCCGGGTAAACAATAACCGGCGCGATGAATTCCACCATTTCCTTCAGCCAGCTGACGAACTGTTTGTCGTAAGCTATTCCGCCTGAAACCACAATTGCATTCACCTGTCCGTTGAGAACTGCTGCCATTGCCCCAACTTCTTTACCAATCTGATATGCCATAGCTCTGTACACTGCAAGCCATTCAGAGTTTCCTGCCATTACCTCGTTTTCAACCTCCATCATGTCGTTGGTTCCAAGGTAGGCCACTATACCACCGTGCCCTTTGATCATTTTTTTAATGTCGTCGAGGGAATAATCTTGTGAGAAGCACAGCTTTACCAGATCACCTGCCGGAACTCCTCCTGATCTTTCAGGAGTAAACGGCCCGTCTCCATCCAGGGCGTTGTTTACATCAATAACAAGCCCTTTCCTGTGTGCCCCGACGCTGATACCGCCGCCAAGGTGTACAACAATAAAATTAGATTCGCTGTAGTGTATACCCAGTTCACTGGCCGCTTTTCTTGCAACTGCTTTCTGGTTCAAGGCATGGAAAATGCTCTTGCGAGTAATAAGAGGGTTTCCGGAAAATCTTGCAACAGGCTCCATTTCATCAACAACGACAGGATCAACAATAAAGGCATCACACCCTGCAGTTTTTGCCAGTTCTGCCGCTATGGGACCGCCCAGATTGGACGCGTGCTGGCCGAGAATTCCGATTTTGAGGTCTTTCAGAAGCTTCTCGTCTACGAGATAAGTTCCTCCGGGAATAGGTTTCACCAGTCCGCCTCTTCCCACAATGCCATTGAAACTGTCAACGGGGTAGCCAGCTTGTTTCAGCGCTGAAACGATTACATCACGCCTGAACCCATACTGTTCAAAAATATTTGTTCCGAAGGGAGAGAGATCTTCCGGTGAGTGTGACAGCTTAAGGTCCCAGACTTCTTCTTCGTTTTCAAACACGGAAATTTTCGTTGAAGTTGAACCGGGATTTACAGCAAGTATCCTCATCTTCCCTCCTCATGGGTTATTTGCTATCTTTGCAACTGTTCCACGCATGGTGGAATCTATTTTAACAGCAGAATATAAGGCAACCTGAACATGAGTGGAAATCTTAAAACCGCTGCGGAGATTGAGACTGAAATCCGGTTTGACGGGAAGTTTCTTGTTCGACTTCGGCAGTCTTTCCAGTTGGAAAAGGAGTATGCCCTTGAAGAGGGCGGTGATGCTCTGCGCCTGTTCAGAGAACGTTCCCGTACTTACTATCAGCCAGTTGCCTTGAGAATGCAGAATGATTTCAGGAGGCTTCGATACAGAATGTCAAAGGTGGACAATATTCCAGAGAGTATATTCCTGAGACTTGATGCACTGGAAAAAGTTGTGAAGGAAATTCGGGCACATTTTGCAGGGGCACCGAACCGCCTGATAAGGAACAGCGAACAGAATACAGGAGATGATTGATGTACAGAGTATCGACCACTACCGACCAGAGACTGACTGCCGCCGTCGAACTTGCTGAAATGGACGGGCAGAGGGTTACAGTTCATGGCATGATCCAGCGTATCCGCCGTCTGGGCTGGGGGGCGTTCATAGTGATCCGGCGTCACGACGGGCTGCTTCAGTGTGTAATCGGCCGCGACGGGAATGAGGAACTTATTGATGGGCTTTCTGAAGAGCAGTCTGTTCAGATAACAGGAATGGTAAAAACAGCAAAAATCAAGGATAAATCCATTAATCCGAACAGTGTGGAGATTCAGGCGGACGGTATACAAGTAGTAGCCAATCCAGCTGAGCACCCTCCGGTGGATATATCAAAGAAAATCCTTGATTTACATATTGATACCAATCTTGATCTAAGACCTCTGAGTCTTAGACACCCGGTAGAAAGAGCAAGACTAAAGGTTTCCGAGGCGTTTGCTCACGGTTTTGCTGAATTTTTGCGGAATCAGGGATTTACAGAAATACGCACCCCCAAAATCGGCGTTGCCGGCGCAGAGGGTGGTGCAAATATCTTTAAACTTGATTATTTCGGGAGACCTGCATACCTTGCTCAGTCTCCGCAATTCTACAAGCAGATGGGTGTTGGAATCTACGAGAGAGTATTTGAAATCGGTCCGGTATTCCGGGCAGAAAACCATCAGACAAGCCGGCACATAAACGAGTACACATCTCTTGATCTCGAAATGGGCTTTGTGAAAGACCACACCGATATTATGATGATGGAGACAGCACTGCTCAAGTACTGTTTTGATTTTATCAGGGAAACCTGTGGTCCGGAAATTACGCTGCTGGATGCAGATATACCTGTTATAGACGAAGATTTTCCTGTAGTTACCCTCTCGGAAGCCCATAAGATAGCAGGCGGTGTGACAGGAGGCGACTACTCAGGTGAACCTGATCTTGAGCCTGACGAAGAGAGAGCGCTGTGCTCGTACTCCGCCGAGAACTGGAACAGTGACTTTGTGTTTGTTACACACTTTCCAACACAGAAGAGGCCATTTTACACCAAAGACGACCCCGATAACCCGGGAACCACGCTGAGTTTTGACCTACTGTTCAGAGGACTGGAAATAACAACCGGCGGCCAGAGAATCAACGACTACCAGGAGCAGGTGGAAAAGATGATCTCAATGGGGTTGAACCCCGATGATTTTGAAAGCTATCTGCAGGCACACAAGTACGGTCTGCCACCTCATGGGGGGCTTGCTATTGGCCTCGAAAGAATTACAGCAAGGCTTCTTGGTGTTGACAACATAAGACTCACCACGATGTTTCCCAGAGATATCAAAAGGCTTACACCCTGATAGAAAAGCTGGAGAAGACAGAAAAGGGGAGGCTTGAAGCCTCCCCTTTTATACATTTTCAGATACTACAATTCATTGAATACACGGACATTGACAATTGGCTGAATCTGTCCTTTAAGAACGAGAGTGTCGGTGAAAGCCGCTGTATCGGGGAATGTATGGGTTCCAGTGAGCAGGCAGTAGTGGCCATCTCCCACGGCAAGGAAGAAGTCGTCACCGTAGGAAACGCTGTCTTTCCAGAGAATAGAGTCGTCAGGTGACGGAGCTATGAAACCTGTACCCCGGGCGATTCTTGTTCTTGCCCCGCCAGGCCACTGTTCCGGGTTGACTGTGCCGGGATAGATGTATCTGACACCATTTACATTAACAGCCACTACGAACTGCTGTGCGAATTCTGGCGATGCAGGATTACCGGCAATTATTGAATCGCCTGTAACATCAACGCGGAAGCCAACCGGTCTCAGGTTGAACAGTTCCCTGATCTCCGATACCTGAACTGTTTTTGTATTGGCAGACAGCCCCACTCCGGAAGAGGTATCATCACCCTTGAATGCCATTACAGTGTAGAATACAGACCGACTGGCGATATGAACTCCAGCATTGTTCTTGCACAGGGCGGCAAGAGTCCACGGCCCTTCAACCTCTCTTCGGGTCCAGAGGAAGTACCCGTCTACCAGAGTGGTATCCATTGCTGTCCATGTGACTACAATAGTGTCGCCGTGGCTGGCAAGTGTATCAACGGTAATTCCGGTAACTACCGGGAGAGTGCCATTTATCTCGGTTGCAGAATCTCCGCATCCGATAAAAACAGACACTGTGACTAAAAGACCGACAGCAACTATTGCTTTCATTGCATACCCCTCCAGATTTACTGTAAAACCAATATACTACAATTGTTTTTTTTACTGTGCAGGTCAATCCTGTGCTATATCGTTCTTGAGAATTTCCATTTCTTTGTCTTTCAAACCCAGGAATCCACCAAATGCGCTGTGTTCCAGAAGAAGGATTTCGGCTGCCTTCTCGGTCATTTCAACGTAATCACAGGCCATCTCTAAATCCTCAGCGAAACCCAGAATTCCATGTTTTCGCCAGATAACTGTATTTGCATTCTTAAACTCATCCCTCGTTTTCCTGCCAAGCTCCCATGTTCCCGGTGGTTCAAAATCCAGGAAAGCCATCCCCTTTTTCATAAGAATTGAAATTTCGGGGTGGGCGTGTTCCACTGCGTTTCGAAGCATTTCACCAGGCAGGTCGCTTGAAGAGAGAGCAAGCATTTTTGTCGAATGAGTGTGTACAATTGCCGATGTATCCCATCCCAGATCAGGTGTAAGGGAATGCACTTGAATATGTGTGCCTATCTCACTGGTAGGATTTGGGTAATGCAATGGCCACAGTGCTCCTGTACCGAACTCGGTAATGGTTACAGGTACAATCTGGGTATCCATATCGCGTTTCATGCGTCTAAACCTGCTGCCGGTTGCAGTAACAAGAAGAGTTCTGCCGGCAAGTGATTTTACAGGTTCAAGGAAATGGTAGGAGTTAGGATTCTCCCCTGGATCATAATCAGTTCCCCGGGGCATAAGAACAGAAATATTTCCGGCATTGGCCTCCGACCAGCCCATTATGGCAAGGTGAAAAGCTATCTCGCTTATGTCTTTCTTTACTTCGGTAATCGTTCTCATGGGGGCAATATGGTTTAAAACAGTTTTATTTTCCAGTGTCGTGTATTCAGCACCCCGAAACAGATGCGGTTCGGTTGTGTATTTCAGAAGGAAGTAAATTCCCCACAGTAATTGGAAAGTAAGCCTTCCCGCAGTCCGCCGGGAGTAACTACTTGACAAAAACTCCGGGTTTGCTATATTCGGAATAGGAATTATTATGAATAGAGGAAAATTGGAAACTGAAGCATTGAAACCGGTGAGAAGAGGATCGAAGCAGAAATCGGTTGTTCTCAGAACAGTAAAAAATATGTGCAACCATCCCACAGCGCAGGATGTTTTTTTCAGAGCAAGGGAAGAAGTCAGTAACATCAGTTTCAGTACGGTATACCGCAATCTTGCTATTCTTGTTGAAGACGGTGTGTTAATTACCGTAGCCGGAACCGGTTCGGAGGTGCACTACGATCATGTGCTGGAAAACCACAACCATGTTCAGTGCCGGATCTGCGGTAAAGTCAGAGATATTCAAGTACCACCGATGGACTACAAAGGAATAGCCTTATCCGAAACATCGGGTTTCACAGTTGATGGTGTTTGTGTTACATTTACAGGTACCTGCAGAGAATGCAGGGAAAAATTGTTACGAAAGGAGAATATCTATGGGAATCAAAGGAACGCAGACTGAGGTCAATATCCTGAAAGCATTTGCTGGCGAATCACAGGCCAGAAATCGGTATACATACTTTGCTTCACAGGCAAAAAAAGAGGGATATGTTCAGATAGCAAATGTGTTTGCAGAAACGGCCAGCCAGGAGAAAGAACACGCAAAGAGACTTTTCAAGCTTCTTGAAGGTGGCGAACTCGAGATCACTGCCGGATTTCCAGCAGGTGTTATTGGAACAACAGCAGAAAACCTCAAGGGTGCAGCCGGTGGTGAAAACTACGAGCACACAGAAATGTATCCCGAGTTTGCTGCAACAGCAGAAAAAGAGGGCTTCAACAAAATTGCAGCAGTATTAAGAAGTATTGCAGTTGCAGAGAAGCAGCATGAAAAGAGATTTCTCGGCCTTCTTAAGAACATCGAGGAAAATAGCGTTTTCAAGAAGGAAGAACCGGTGGTCTGGATCTGCCAGAACTGCGGATATGTTCACATCGGTATTGAAGCTCCGGCAAAGTGCCCTGCCTGCGATCACCCACAGGCCCACTTCATGGTCATAAACGAAAACTGGTAAAACGGAAGGAGACTTGTCATGGCTGAAAGAATGCAGGTGTACAAGTGCGAAAGATGCGGCAACATAGTTGAAGTTCTTCACGGCGGGCCGGGGCAGCTTGTGTGCTGCAATGCCGACATGGTGCTTATGGAAGAGAAAACGGCTGATTCATCTACCGAGAAACATGTTCCGGTGATACAGAAGATTCAAGGCGGGTACAAAGTAAAGGTGGGTTCCATACCCCATCCCATGGCCGACGCACACTACATTGAGTGGATAGAGCTTCTTGCAGACGGTGTTGTTTACAGAAAGTATCTCAACCCCGGAGATATCGCCGAGGCGGTATTCATGATAACCGCGGAGACTGTAAGTGCAAGAGAGTACTGTTCAGTTCACGGACTCTGGAAGTAACGGTATGCTAAACGAAAAAATACAGAATGCTCTGAACGACCAGATCAACAAAGAGATCTATTCCTCCTATCTTTACATGGCTATGTCTATGTACTTCGAATCTGAGGATCTTTCCGGTGCGGCGTCATGGATGAAAACTCAGGCTCTTGAGGAACTTGCCCACGCAGACAGGTTCATGAGATATGTTAACGAGCGTGGAGGCAGAGTTATTCTTGAGGCACTGGACAAGCCGGACTCTTCATGGGATGTTCCTCTTGATGCTTTTCATGGTGCCCTTAAGCACGAGAGGTTTATTTCGGCTTCAATAAATGACCTCGTTACCCTTGCCCGGGAAGAAAAAGACTTTATGTCAGACAACTTCCTGCAGTGGTTTGTTGCTGAACAGGTAGAGGAAGAAGCATCGGTAAGTGAAGTAATCAGGATGTTCAAGCTTGCGGGAGGCGCAGGCGGTGGCTTGCTGATGATAGATAGAGAGCTTGGCTCAAGAGTGTTTACACCCCCTGCCGCAGAGTAGGAACAGGAGACGCAATGGGTTCGTATACAGCCGAGAAAATTACTGATAAGGTCTATTGGGTCGGAGCAATCGACTGGGGTGTCCGTGACTTTCACGGATACCTCACCAGCCGGGGCAGCACCTACAATGCCTTTCTTGTAATTGATGAGAAAGTTACTCTGATAGACACTGTCAAAAAGCCATTTGAAAAAGAGATGCTTGCCAGAATTTCTTCTGTGATCGCGCCGGAGAAGATAGATTACATCATCAGCAATCATTCAGAGATGGATCACACAGGGTGTCTTCCAAGTGTAATTGAGCTTGTTAAACCTGAAAAGGTTTTTGCCTCAACAATGGGGAAGAAAGCCCTGGCCAGCCATTTCTTCTTTGATGATGATGTTATTACCGCCGTTGGAAGCGGTGATAGCATTTCTCTTGGAAAATCTTCAATCACCTTTGTAGAGACAAGAATGCTGCACTGGCCGGACAGCATGGTTTCCTATCTTGATACAGAGAAGATGATGTTCTCACAGGACGGGTTCGGAATGCACCTTGCCTCAACTGAAAGGTACGACGACCAGCTTCCTTCTCAGGTTCTGCTCGAAGAGTCAGAGAAGTACTATGCCAACATTCTTCTGCCTTTTTCGCCTATGGTTACGGGATTGATTAAAAAGCTTGCGGAACTTAACCTTGATATACAGCTGCTCTGCCCCGATCATGGCCCGATATGGAGAAGCGACATTGGTGGAATTCTGCAGCGGTGGGAGAAATGGGCACTTCAGAAGTGTTCGTTGAAAGCGGTGGTGATGTACGACACCATGTGGAAGAGCACAGGGTATCTTGCCGATGCCATCTGCGACGGTCTTCAATCACAGGGAATATCTGTAAGGGTAATGTCCCTTGATTCCAGCCACAGAAGTGATGTGGCCACTGCAGTTCTCGATGCAGGTGCACTTATCGTTGGCAGCCCTACTATTAACGGCCAGATGTTTCCAAGGATGGCAGATGTACTGACCTATCTGAAAGGTCTTAAACCAAAGAACCTCATCGGCGGCGTTTTTGGGTCTTACGGTTGGAGCGGGGAGGCAGTCAGAGATGTGGAACAGTATCTCTCAGATATGAAGATCCCACTAGCTGTGCCTTCTTTGAATGTAAATTATGTTCCCGGAGAAGACGATCTGCTTAAAGCAAGAGAGCTTGGTATTGCTGTGGGCAGGGAGCTGAAAGAGAAGTGCGGCGAATGATGAAAAAAGACATAACAGCCGTTTTTACTCTCAGTTACGGCCTTTACACCATAGGATCAAGATCAGGAGATCGAGTTAATGCTCAGATAGCGAATGCAGTTTTTCAAATAACTGCGGATCCCGTTCGTATTGCAGTTGCAGTCAATAGAACAGAGCTGACAAATCAGTTTATCAAGGATTCAGGGTATCTGTCAATCGGGGTTCTCAGTCAGTCTGCGGATATTCCCTTTATCGGTCACTTTGGTTTCAACAGCGGAAGAGACATGGACAAGTTTGAGAACATTGATTACTACACAACGGCTTCCGGGTGTCCATGCCCTAAAAACAACACGGTCGCCTGTATAGAGCTTAAAGTTGACAGTTCCGTTGAGGTAGGTACACACACGCTGTTTATAGGGGAACTTGCCGAGTGCTCACTTATCGGGCAGGGTGTTCCCATGACTTATGCCTACTACAGAGAGGTTCTCTGCGGGAAAACACCGCCGACGGCGCCATCTTACAGATCTACTGAGACACAACTGCCAGACAAAAAGAAAGAAGAGAAAGCAATGAAAAAATATGTGTGCAGTGTATGCGGGTATGTTTACGATCCGGCAATGGGAGACCCGGACAGCGGAATAGCTCCTGGAACTGCATTTGAAGACATTCCGGAAGACTGGGTGTGCCCTGTGTGCGGAGTAAGAAAAGATCAGTTCTCCGAACAGTAAAACCGGTCTCCTCGACGAGATATATGCACGGTACAACAACCGTGAATATGTGCATCCTGACCCGCTTGAATTTCTCTACAACTTTCCTGAGGTTGAAGACAGAGAAATCGCGGGTCTGGTTGCTTCAGGTCTTGCCTACGGCAGAGTAAGTGTTATTCTAAAGAATACCTCAAGAGTTCTTAACAAACTGGGTTCCTCTCCTTCTTCCTTTCTTCAGAACACCGATCTCAACATGCTGCAAAAAGAGCTTACCGGTTTTAAACACAGGTTTACAGGTGGCAGAGAGATGGCTGCTTTTCTCGTTTCTATTTCCTCTCTTCAAAAAGAGAACGGGCTTTTAGGGAATTACATGGCTGGTCTCGTAAACGTCATGCCCTACATTCAGGCTCTCGATGTCTTCGCCGGGGAAGTCGTGTTCAGAATGGAGAAACTGGGCAGCTCTTCAGGGCATCTTCTTCCCAGACCTTCAAGGGGAAGTGCCTGTAAAAGACTTCACCTTTTCATGAGGTGGATGGTGAGACAGGATGAAGTTGATCCCGGCGGATGGAGTATGATACCTGCATCAGAGCTTGTAGTTCCGGTGGATGTACACATGCACCGGATGGGGAAGCATCTGGGTTTCACAAAAAGGAAAGTGGCAGATGCCCGTACAGCACAGGAGATAACCGGTGGTTTCAGAAAGCTGTGCCCCAACGACCCGGTGAAGTATGATTTTGCCCTTACCAGGTTTGGAATACAGCAATTGACAGACAGTGAACTGTTTAAAGAACTGCTTGGCTGACACCGGGAGGAAAACGGATGAAACAGGTCGCTTACATTATTTTACTCTGCATGATTGCAGCAATCTCCTACGGTATTATTCACAACCAGTTTACTGTCAGAATAAGCCTCGAGTACTTCACAATTGGTCATCGCAGAATTATAAGCTCGACTTCACCCACGCTTCTTGGAATAGCCTGGGGAATACACCCCAACTGGTGGGTTGGAATGAGTATGGGTGCCATCCTGGCCGCTGCAGCAAGAGCGGGAAAGTGGCCGAAACGAAATGCACGCAGTCTTGTTAAGCCCATTCTCATCCTGCTTCTTGTCTCAGCCGCTGGCTCTGCAACTGCAGGTATCCTTGGACATCATCTTACCAGTACAGGAACCCTGGGGTTGTATGAACCGCTTGCGTCATCTGTTCCTCAGGATGGCCAGGCTGCATACATAGCTGCACTGTGGATGCACACAGCCAGCTACACCGTTGCATCCATTGGTGGCCTCATTACAGCACTTCTTGTGTTCACCGGAAGAATCAGAGCCGGCAAGAGAATCCACATCTGAAGCAATCCCAGCTAACTTTTGCAGTTCAATAAGGCGGGCAAAGGGAGCCTGTTACACTCTGTTAAGTTACCCTGAAACGAATCGAAATCCCCATCTGAGCTTCATCACAGATTCCTGGATCACAGCAGGTTTTTTTTAGGGGAAGTATCGGGGGAACAGGCGACTGCTTGCGCAGAAATTGATTTTACTACAAGGTTCCAGTATATATTCGAGACTACAGAGCAAACATTTCCTGTAGCAGATTAATGGTTTGTGTTTGAGTAATTTTACTGATAACTCCCAGTTTTTTAACAAGCCTTTTTTTGTCAACTGTGCGTATTTGATCGAGCACTATCTGTCCTTTCCTGCGTTTGAATAAACAGGAAATTCTGGTCGGGTAGTTTTTACCTTGAGAGGTCATTGGTGCGATAATGATAGTGGATATGTTGTGATTCATTTCGTTTGGAGAAATAACGAGACACGGCCTTGTTTTTTTTATTTCATGACCAGGTGTGGGGTCAAGGTTGACGAGGAAGATTTCAAAACGATTTATTTCCATTCCCATTCTTCCTCGTCCCATTGGTTTTGCGCAAACTCAATTAGCTGGTCATTTTTGTTTTGAGCCATAGCTTGAAATGCTTTTTCCCAATTATATCTGGAATGTCTGGCTGATTTGATAATGAGTTCCTTATCATGAACTTCAAGCTCAACTTCCCCCCGGAAACCACACTGTTCTAAAACAGGTTTTGGGATTCGCAGCCCTTTTGAATTGCCAATTTGGATTATGGAAGCTTTCATTGTGTTACCCTTCTGTTCTCTATGTATGCACAATGTAATTACATTAGGGTTGGTTGTCAAATTTGTATTTTGGAACACAGCACCTGGGTTCAGCTGATTGCAACGGCGGATTACTGGTAGCATGCTTTTTCCATCGACAACCGTCTGTTATTGGGTTTCGAGTTTATTCAGTTCCATATTGGATGTCGGACATCGTTGCTATCCAGGTCCTCGGTTTGCTGGCATTCCAGGGCTGAGAGTATATATTTCTGCAATCGTTTTACATCAGACCGCTTAAGCATTTTCTGACCATGCAAACCGGAAGATACTTCCCGTCAGGCTTACGCTGGAGTATTGGCGGTCCTCCTCAGTGTTGACGGTGAACCCGATAAACGAAGGACGAAACCATGAGCACAGAGAAGATCACATCAAAACAGGCCATCGATCTGGAGTACCGGTACGGCGCCCACAACTACCATCCGCTTCCAGTGGTTCTTGCCCGGGGCGAGGGAGTGTTCGTATGGGATGTTGAGGGAAAGAAGTACTATGACTTTCTTTCGGCGTACTCTGCTGTGAACCAGGGACACTGCCATCCGAAGATCGTTGAAGCTCTTACCGAACAGGCAGGCAAGCTGGCACTTACAAGTAGGGCTTTCCACAACGATGTTCTTGGAGAGTTTGAGAAGTTCGCCACAGAGTATTTCGGTTACGACAAGGTTCTTCCCATGAACACCGGTGCGGAGGCCGTTGAAACGGCAATCAAGTTGTGTCGGAAGTGGGCTTACCTTGTTAAGAACATAGAAGAGGACAAAGCAAAGATTGTTGTTTGCGAGAACAATTTTCACGGAAGAACAACAACGATTGTTTCTTTCTCAAGTGACCCGGAGGCTTATGCAGAGTACGGTCCCTTTACCCCGGGATTTGTAAGGATTCCATACAACGATCTCGATGCACTTGAGACTGCTCTGAAAGACCCGGATGTTGCCGGTTTTCTTGTTGAGCCCATACAGGGTGAGGCCGGTGTGTACGTGCCTTCCGACGGTTACCTTAAGGGTGCCGAAGAACTTTGCAGGAAAAACAATGTTCTGCTTATCGCTGATGAGGTGCAGACGGGATTAGCCAGAACAGGAAAACTTCTTGCCTGCGATTATGAAGATGTTAAGCCGGACATTCTGATTCTTGGAAAGGCCATCAGTGGAGGGATGTACCCTGTTTCCGCGGTTTTCGCCAACGATGAAATAATGCTTCTGATAAAACCCGGGCAGCACGGTTCTACTTTCGGGGGAAACCCGGTAGGGGCAAAAGTTGCTGTAGCTGCGCTGGAAGTAATCCGGGATGAGAAACTCGCGGAGAAAGCGCACTACCTGGGTGAGATTCTTAGAAGAGAACTTGAAGCTATAGATTCAGACATGATAACTCTGGTGCGGGGGAAAGGTCTTCTCAATGCAATAATTATCAAACCCCAAGGCAGTGTTGAGGCCTGGGATGTGTGTTTGAAGATGGCGGAGAACGGCCTTCTGGCAAAGCCGACTCATGGTGATATAATCCGCTTTGCTCCTCCTCTTGTGATAACTGAGGAACAGCTTATGGAGTGTGTGGGTATCATAAAGAAGTCTATAGCATCATTCGAGTAGAATAGAACCGGCGGCAGCCGCTGTGTTGACGCAATGGCTGCCGTTATATTCAGATGTATTGACGAACAATTGCAGTATCTGCATTTTTAATGTTCAGGTTTGTAAAATGGTTCAGCCATGGGTGGTACACAATGAGAAGCATAGAGGAACAGTGCAGAATACTTAAGGCAATAGGCCATCCGTACAGGATGGAAATAATTCTGGGTCTAAAGAAAGACGGCTGCAATGTTACCGCCATTCAGAAGAAACTGGGTATTCCCCAGCCCACCATATCCCACCACCTTATGGTGCTCAAGAATCTTGGAATACTGAGAAACCGAAGAGTGGGTAAAAAGATCTGTTACTGCGTGGAGATGGAAGAAGTTAAAGAAATACTGAAATTACTGGCAGGCGATTGAAGTTCCAGAAACTGTATTGTTAAACACAGCAGGCCGCAGGGTTACTCCTGCGGCCTGTTTGCGGGATAGTTCTAGAATACTTCAGCCATGGATGAGTCTATTATGCCCATTGCTTTTTCAACTTCATCGGCGGTGATATTCATCGGCGGGCGGAATCTGACCGTTACATGACCGCAGGGAAGGATAATTGCACCGTTCTCGAAGATTTTGGAAAGCAGAGCAGTTCGAATCTCGGTGCTTTCCACATCGAAAGCAATCATGAGACCACGGCCTCTTATGTTTGTTACCTTGCCTGGATACTTTGCTGCAAGGGCATTCAGACCTTCAATTACCTGATCGTGACGGGCACGGACATTCTCAAGGATGTTCTCCTCGACCATGATTTCGAGATATTTAGTGCATCTCACCATGTCTACAAGGTTACCGCCCCAGGTTGAGTTGATTCTGCTTGATTCGTGGAAGACGTTGTTTTCTACTTCATCTACTCTTGTGCTGCAGGCAATACCGCACACCTGAGCTTTTTTACCAAAACAGAATATATCAGGGGGGACACCAAGAGCCTGCCAGGCCCACCATTCGCCTGTCATTCCCATTCCACTCTGAACTTCATCAAAGATAAGAAGAAATTCGTGTTTGTCGGCTCTTTCTCTAAGTGCCTGGAGGTATTCAGGACGGAAGTGATTGTCGCCGCCTTCACCCTGAATAGGTTCAATAATGAGACAGGCTATGTCGTGACCGTGTTCTTTTATGGCACTGTCTATCTGCTTCAGGCTGGCTTCCTCGGCGGCCTTGATGGCGTCGATATTCTCTTCAACAGGAAAGATCATGGCTGGCGGGTCTACTCTGGGCCAGTCAAACTGAGGGAAGTACATGTACTTGCGCGGGTCGGCAGTGTTAGTAAGGCTGAGTGTGTAACCGGTTCTTCCGTGGAAGGCTTTTTTGTAGTGGATCACCTTAGAGCCGAGTTTGTCTCCGCGGCCTGCGGCAATATTTTTTCTTACTTTCCAGTCGAAGGCTGTTTTGAGGGCGTTCTCAACTGCAAGTGCTCCACCTGAAACGAAAAACAGGTAGGGGTGGCTGTCTGGAATTACTGTGTTTGCAAAAGTGTCTACGAAAACAGCCATTTCTTCAGTGTAAAAGTCGCTGTTTGATGGCTTGTTGATGGCAACTTCTGCTATGTAATTCTTCCACTCCGGGGTGATCATTGAAGGATGGTTGAAGCCCAGAGGAGCGCTGGCGAAGAAACTGAAGAGATCAAGATAGTCTTTTCCCGTTGCAGCGTCGTGAATAGTTCGGCCCTGGCTTTTGCGCAGGTCAAGTGCAATGTCGTACCCGTCGGCAAGCATGTGCTTCCCGATGGTCGATTTGATTTCTGTAGCTGGTATGTGCCTCATATGGGGCCTCCATGTGGTTTAGGAGTGAATGCATCTCTGTTTGAGATCAATGGCTCAAATCTGAAAGGGTTTGAAGCATTTGTCAACTCACAGGTAATGTGGCATCAGAAATAGCCTTTACCTATATTTCTGCACGGTATGCAGGCCTGTAGCATACAACGGGATTGTGCGATTTATAGTACATACAATAACAATAGAATGAAGGAGAAAAATGGAGCCGATTCGTAGTCTTGAACAGCTGAAGAAGCACGCAAAGGATCTCCCTTCAAGTGTGGTGTCCGTTGTTCGCGCTGATGAGGTTGAAACTCTTATTGCTGTTAAAGAGGCAGTTGAGGGTGGAATGGTGGAGTGCATCCTTGTGGGTCCGGAAGACGGTATAAAGAAGGCTGCAGCAGAAGCAGATTTTGATATCAGCAATATCAGAATAGTGAATGCTGCAGACGACAAGGAAAGCGCGGCTATTGGAGTTGAACTCGTCCGTTCCGGTGAGGCTCATGTTCTGATGAAAGGTCTGGTCGCCACCAGCACTTTCTTGAAGGCTGTTTTAAACAAAGAACACGGTCTTCGGGGAAAGGGTCTTCTCAGCCATGTTGCTGCTTTTGATGTTCCTCTGTACCCCAAGCTTCTTGTGATTACAGATGCAGCAATGAACATCGCACCAACGATTGAGCAGAAGAAAGAAATGCTGGAAAACGCTGTTATCGTATCAAGGGCACTGGGCATCGAAGTTCCCAAGTGCACATTTGTCTGTGCCAAGGAAGTACCATACGAGAAAATGCCCTGCACCATGGAAGCTGCCGAAATGCAGAAAATGGCTGACGCAGGCGAATTCGGCGATATTCTGTTTGACGGCCCCCTTGCTCTTGACCTTGCTGTTTCTCCTGTTGCGGTCAAGATAAAGAAGATCGAAAGCAAGGTTGCCGGAGACGCGGATGTTATTCTTCTTCCCGACATTGAAGCTGCCAATGTTCTGTACAAGGGGCTTATCTTTCTTGCAGGTTCTGAACTGGGAGCAGTGGTAATGGGAGCCAAAAATCCAATAGTTCTCACAAGCCGGGCAGACAGTGCAGAGAGCAAACTCTGCAGTCTTGTTCTCAGTGGTGTTGTGGCGGCTTATCAGGGAAGGTAACGCAAAATGAAATTAGTGCTGGCCAGCGATCACGCCGGGTTTCACCTGAAGCAGCAACTGGTCAGCCGACTGAAATCGGAGGGGCACCAGGTTCTTGATCTGGGAGCCTTTTCTACAGAGTCGGTTGATTACACAGATTATGCCCAGGCTCTGTGCCAGGCTGTTCTTGATGGAAAAGCCGAGAGGGGTATCCTGATCTGCAATTCGGGTGTGGGAATGAGTATAGCAGCCAACAGATTCAAAGGGATAAGGGCTGCTCTGTGTCTTTTCCCAAGAATGGCATACTACGCCAGACGGCACAACAACGCTAATGTGCTTGCCATGGGTGGGGGAAACACCGGCTTTTTTACAGCTTCCGAAATAGTAGATGTTTTTCTGTCGGAAGAATTTGAAGGTGGAAGGCACAAGAGGAGAACAGACAAATTTGATTTAGTGGAAGTGAAATGATGATTGACCTGATCTGCGGAGCAAGGCCTAATTTTATGAAGGTTGATTCAATTATCAGGGGTCTTTCGCAGAAGGTTCGTCTTGTTCATACAGGTCAGCATTACGACTATGCAATGTCCGGCAGTTTTTTTGACCAGCTTGGCCTGCCGAAACCCGATATCAACCTCGAGGTGGGCAGTTCCACGGTAACGGTTCAAACTGCAGACATAATGAAAGCATACGAGCCTGTATTTGTTCAGGGGAAACCAGACGCTGTGGTTGTTGTAGGCGATGTAAATTCTACCCTTGCCTGTGTACTTACTGCAGTAAGGTACGGAACCCCGACAGTTCACGTTGAGGCAGGTCTCAGAAGTTTCGACCGAACAATGCCTGAGGAGATAAACAGGCTGCTCACAGACCAGATAAGCGATCTGCTTCTTATCACCAGCAGTGAAGCGAGAGAGAATCTGCTCCGGGAAGGACGGCCGGATGATTCCATAGTTATGGTGGGTAACCCCATGATAGATACTCTGCTTAGGCTTCTTCCTGAAACCGCAGGAATACAGGTTCCCGGAGAGAAGTTTGGCCTTGTAACACTTCACCGGCCAGGTAATGTAGACAACAGGGAACTTCTCGGACGTATACTTGATTCTCTGGGTGCGCTTACCCCGCTGCATCTGGTTTTTCCGGCGCATCCCCGCACGCTTAAGAACATTAAGAACTGGGATCTTCAGAACAGGGTACCGCAGAACCTTGAAATGGTTAAGCCTATGGATTATCTCAGCTTCATCAGACACCAGCAGAAGGCTGAAGTGGTGATAACCGATTCAGGGGGAGTACAGGAGGAGACATCTGTAATGGGGGTTCCATGCGTAACAGTGCGGCCAAACACAGAGCGGCCGGTAACCTGTACTGTGGGAACAAATGTTCTGTGCCCTGATCCTCTGAAAATACCGGAAGCAGTAAGAATACAGATAGCAGAAAGACCTGATACTCCACCTGTTATTCCCATGTGGGATGGCCGGGCCGGGGCAAGGATAGCTTTGGAAATAGAGAGGATACTGAAATGAAAATACTGAGAGGATACCTGCCGGCACTTACTGTTGTTCTAGCTGTAGCCGGTTGCAGCACGGGTTCCGCCGAACAGGAGATACACGAGTCTTTCGCTACCGCCGATCATCAGAAATTCGCGGTTTCGCTTCAGGGTGAAGATGTAGGCTACATGACCATACAGACAGAGGCAATCGGTGATTCTCTTTTCATAACCCAGAACATGGAGTGGCATCTGCTGCTTATGGGAACCACAAGAACTGTTTCCATGGATATTGAAGCCCGGACAGGCACAGACATGGATCTGGGCTACCTGACCATGACCATGTCTGACGGTACATCAGCCATAGAAACAACAGCCAGACGCAATGGAAACACAGTTGAAACAACCGTAACAACATCGGGCAGAGATATAGTAAACAGCAGCGACTTTGAAGGTGACTACCTTCCCTCTTTTGTTGATCTTGCCGCTGCTACAATGCAGTGGGCAGTGGGTGATGAAAAGACCTTTCCAACATTTGACCCTTCAACAGGTATAATTTTTCCGGCTACAGTGACCTGTGAGGCATATGAAGACATGTCTCTCATGGGAGACACAGTTTTCGCTGTCCGTCTTCTTATTGTTCAGCAGGGAATGAGGAACACCGTCTGGGTTCATCAGGGGCAGATCGTGCGTGAGGAAGAGTCCGGTATGGGAATGGTTCTTACCAGGGTTGCCCCTGATACGCAGGACAATGTTGTTCCATCCAGTGATCTTTACGAGGCGTATGCAGTTAGTTCTAACACTGTTGTTGAGCCCAGAAGAACAGGTGAGAGAGCCTGGCTTCTTGCAGGCGATGTGGACTGGGGTGAATTTAAACTGGACTATACCGGGATACAGGAACTGTCCGATGGCCCTGTTGTAACAGTTACATCCAGCACACCCAGGAACCCTCTTCCCTTCCCCATGGAAGACCCGGGGGAGGAGTTTGCATTGTATCTGGAAGCAGATGCCATGATACAGTGTGAAGATTCAGTGATGATTGCAGTGGCTGACAGCCTTACAGAAGGTGCTGTGGATGCCTGGGATGCTGCTACACGGATATCCAGGTTTGTAGACCGCGGTGTGGAAAATGTGCCTACAGTGTCTCTTCCCTCTGCAGTGGATGTTCTGGACAACATGCGTGGAGACTGCAACGAACACACAATACTTACAGTTGCTCTGTGCAGAGCCGTTGGAATACCGGCTGTGACATGTGCCGGTCTTGTTTATGTAGACAACGGCATTTTCGGTTACCATGCATGGCCTGCAGTATGGGTCGGAGAATGGGTAGCTATAGATCCTACTTTCGGGCAGCAGGTGGCAGACTGCACACACATAGTACTGGCTCAGGGAAGTCTTGACGCACAGTATGTGGTGAATGGAGTTCTGGGCCGTCTTTCAATAGAGGAGCAATAACAGCTTGTTCAGTCAAGCTGAACGGTCTGCCATGAGAGGGGCAATAGAAATTGCCCTTGGAGGAGGGAAGAAAGTTTTTCCTAACCCACTGGTGGGGGCAGTTATTCTCTCTCCGGAAGGCGAAACGGTTTCAGAAGGTTTTCACGAATTCTACGGTGGGGTACATGCAGAGCGAAACGCCCTGGAGAAAGCCGGTGATGTAACCGGCTGTACCATGGTTGTTACCTTGGAGCCGTGCAGCCATCACGGGAAAACGCCACCATGCACAGATGCCATAACCAGCTCCGGCGTAACAAGGGTTGTGGTTGGTATGAAAGATCCGAATCCTCTTGTTTCAGGAAGGGGAATTGAGCTTCTGAGAGACAGCGGTATTGATGTTGAAGTTGGTCTTTTCGAAGAAGAGGTAAGAAAACTGAATGAGGTGTACCTTCACTACATCGCTACAGGAAGAAGCTTTGTTCACCTGAAGATGGCAGGAACACTTGACGGAAGAAGCGCTGCTGCAGATGGCTCAAGCAGATGGATAACCGGCCCGGAGTCCCGGAAGAGGGTACATGAATACAGACGGGATTCACATGCCGTTCTCATTGGAGGAGGTACTGCAGTTGCCGACGATCCAGAGCTTACAGTGAGAGATGTGCAGTGTTCAGACGAAAACCAGCCGGTGAGAATCGTGTTTTCAGGCAGGTTTCTGCCCGAAAAACTGAAGCTCTTCAGCCTGCCTGGCAGAACGGTTGTGGCAACAGACAGCCCGGAGAGTTTCCCCGATGCAGTTGAAGTGTGGGAAGGTATACAAACTCCAGGGCAGCTTTTTGTTAAAACAGCAGAGCAGGGGCTGGGACTGATTCTGTGTGAGGGCGGAGGGACTCTTGCCGCTTCACTGTTGGGGGATCACCTTGTTGACAGGTTAAGCATATTCACAGCACCAGCGCTGCTGGGCAGTACAGGAATTCCGCTTGTGGGGGATCTTGGCATAGATGGAATACAGCATATACTGAGAATGGAAGATGTTACGATAACAATGACCGGGAATGATATTCTTACGGAGGGGCGAGTTGTTTACAGGGTTGATTGAAGCCATGGGAACCGTCAGAAGTACAGGCGCAGGATT
>JAGGYZ010000175.1 GCA_021162285.1 Candidatus Fermentibacteraceae bacterium | reverse complement strand
CCGCATGGGACGCTCCGCGGAGATTCAGGAAAGTGAAGAAGACCAATGCTATCAGAGTTATTCCCAGGCTGTTCACATCTGGAACAAGAACTTCCAGAAACACCCTGATGCCAACAAATGCAAAGGCAGTTTTGATACTCAGGCTTACCCATGCGGCAATTCCGGCAACGGTGCCTGCCAGGTGTCCCAGGGATCTATCAATAAAATAGTAATCGCCACCTGCTTTGGGCATGGCGGTGGCAAGTTCAGCCTTGGCGAACAGAGCGGGAAGTATCAGAATACCGGCAATTACATAAGCTGCTATAGCAGAAGGGCCTGCGTAGTAATAAGCCAGCCCCGGCAGAACAAACAGCCCGGAACTTATCATGGCGCCTGTGGCGATGGAAAACAGGTCGGGAAAACGCAGGGACTTGTGGAGCCTGGAATTTTTTCTACCTGTGGAACCGCCGGTTACCATCTCTGTCCCTTCCGGGTATACCCATCACGGATGCGGATTCACCATTTCAATTTCACGGACAGTCAGCACAAGAGATTATATTAGAATTATGAGGACATTGGAAAAGGCATTTCTGCACACTGTTTCCAGGGAGTCTCTGTTCCCTGCCGGCAGTCACATAACTGCAGCTGTTTCAGGCGGTGCCGATTCTGTTGCAATGCTTCATCTTCTCCACAGGTTTGCCGGTGCAAAGCGTTGGACTGTCCATGTTCTGCACATCAATCACAGTATCAGGGAAGATGCTGACAACGATGAATCGTTTGTTAAAAAGCTTTCGCAGAGCTTCGGATTACCCTGTCGGTGTGAACACCCGGAACAGGCGGAAAGTGGTTCAATGGAGAGCCGGTGGAGTACTGTAAGGCAGGGAATCTATCAGAAACAGCAGGGACTGGTTGCCGTTGCACACACAGCCAGCGACAGAGCAGAGACCATTCTGCTCCGTCTGTTTGAAGGAGCCGGTCTCCGGGGGCTTGGGGGAATGGACTACCGTGGAGTGGGGCCTGTCAGACGGCCAATGCTCGACATGCAAAGCGTCGAAATAAGAGACTGGCTGACGGAAAACAAACACAGCTGGGTTGAGGATATCAGCAACACAGATACCGGTATAAACAGGAACCGCCTGCGGATTGAAGTCATGCCGGCTGTAGAGAAAAATTTTCCAGAGGCTGTATCGGGAATCAGCCGTTCGGGAGCTATTTTAAGCGGATGGAGAGATCTCCAGGATCAGATCGAGGTTTTTGTCGGCACAGACAGTATTGCAACAGGGGAACTTCTTGAAATGCCCGGTGTTTTAGGTGCTCTGGTGTTGTGGCAGATGGCGGGTAAACCGAGAAGCGGTTTTCAGGAGTTCCAGAAAACACTGAGCTGGCTCAGTCGGGGCGGAAAGGGAGAGCACATTCTGCCTGGAGGGAAAAGGCTTGTTGCAGAGGGTGAACTGGTTCGCGTTGAAATCAGAGGTCCCGGGAGGTTTTGATGGGTATCAAATACGACATTCTGGTCAGCGCATCAGAGATAACTGAAAAGGTTAACAAACTGGGGGCGGAACTTACAGAGCTGTATGCAGGAGAGGAAGTGGTGGTGATACCGCTTCTCCGCGGAGCGTTCATGTTTGCGGCAGATCTTGTAAGGGCTATGGCTCTGCCTGTCCGTGTGGAGTTTCTCGGTGCAGCCAGTTACGGAGAGGAAACTGTTTCGTCCGGGGAGGTTCGTCTTACCCTCGATACTTCCTTCCCTCTGCATGGCAGGAATGTTCTTGTTGTGGAAGATATTGTAGACACCGGCCTTACGCTGGCATATATTCAGAAATTACTGAAATCAAGAAACCCTAAATCAATCCGCAGCGTTGTTCTTCTTGATAAGCCGTCCAGAAGAACGGTGAAAGTGGATTTGCATAGAACCCTCTTTACTATTCCCGACAAATTTGTTGTGGGATACGGGCTCGACGGGCCAGGCGGTTTCTGGAGAAATCTGCCTGATATAGTTGCGTTGAGGGAAGAAACGGAGAACACGCACAGTGAGTGAAAACAAGACGCCTCCCGACAAGAAGAAGATCCCCATGCCCACTCCTCCTCCCGGTCTGGGAGGATGCAGTTTCCGTACAGTCACAATGTGGGTTATGCTGGGGCTTCTTGCCTATGTGCTTGTGATTTTTCTCGGTTCAGGTTCGGACAGGGCTTCTGTTACATACTCGGAACTGCTTGACTATGCCCGTGACGGAAAGGTAAAAAGTGCGGTTCTCTCCACCGGCGGTGAGGTAGAGGGAGAATTCCGCTCACCCCAGACGGTGAGTGACGGAGAATCTTCGCAGGATTATCTGAAATACTCCAGTTTTGTTCCTTTTGAAGATGCCGGTGTTATAGATCTGCTCAGCGAGAACGGAGTTGATGTTTCAGGCCGGGGTCCCAACGGCCTCATGGCTATTCTTATCAACATAGGTCCAATTCTGCTTTTCATAATTCTTTGGATATTCATAATGAGGAGAATGTCCGGTGGCGGTCAGGCGTTCAGCTTTGGCAAGAGCAAAGCAAAACTTATTACAGGAGACAGACCCAAGAACACCTTTGAAGATGTGGCTGGTTGTGATGAGGCTAAGCAGGAGCTTGAAGAAGTTATTGAATTTTTAAAGGAACCGGCCAGATTTCAGAAACTCGGGGGAAAGATACCCAAGGGCCTTCTTCTCATAGGTCCTCCGGGAACTGGAAAAACTCTGCTTGCCAGAGCCGTCGCAGGTGAGGCAAAGGTTCCTTTCTTCTCCATGAGTGGATCTGATTTTGTTGAGATGTTTGTTGGCGTAGGCGCAAGCAGAGTTCGAGATCTGTTTGTTCAGGCGAAAGCCAAGTCACCCAGCATTATCTTTATTGATGAGATAGATGCTGTCGGGCGGCAGAGGGGAACAGGTCTTGGCGGGGGCCACGACGAGCGCGAGCAAACACTTAATGCTCTGCTTGTTGAAATGGACGGATTTGCCGACAATCAGGGAGTAATAGTGATAGCTGCCACCAACAGACCTGATGTTCTCGATGCGGCTCTTCTTCGCCCTGGAAGGTTTGACAGAAGAGTTAACATTGGAATGCCTGATGTAAAAGGGCGGGAGGCTATTCTAAAAGTTCATACGGCTAAAATGCCCCTCCACAAGGAGGTTGAGCTTTCCGTAATATCCAGAAGAACCCCCGGCTTCAGCGGAGCCGACCTTGAATCTCTGGCCAATGAAGCAGCTCTTCATGCTGCAAGAAGAGATGCTGACTCAATTGAGATGAGGGATTTTGAAAACGCAGTGGACAGAATAATAATGGGCATTGAGAGAAGAAGTATGGTGATGACGGAGGAGGAGAAGAAACTGACTGCTGTGCACGAAAGCGGTCATGCCATTGTTAACATTTTCAGCCCTCAGTCTGATCCCTTCCATAAAGTAACAATTGTGCCAAGGGGCCAGGCTCTTGGTGTTACCAGCTTCCT
>JAGGYZ010000079.1 GCA_021162285.1 Candidatus Fermentibacteraceae bacterium | reverse complement strand
AGGTTGATCCCCGCTGTTGGTCAGCTGTATATCAAGGTCGATGGTTTCACCTGGCTCAAGGGCAAAATCTCCATCGCCCAGACTCTGATCATCGGTAGTCAGCCATGTAATTTCCGCATTGGCAAACCCGGTTCCATCCACCTCAATCCAGTCCCACCAGGCATTGGATTCGTCACCCATGTGAAAACCAAAAGTTCCAGGATGGGGGAAGGGATCAACGGCATTCAATACCCAGGTATCTCCAGTTGAAGGAACATGTATAGATAAAGAGAGATTTTCCCCTGCGCAGGTAAGTGTAAGTTCGTAAGAAACACCGGAAGGAAAATCTTCATAGAGAGAGTTCAGAGGATTTCCCTGGACTCCATCAATAACACGCCTGATTCTGGCAACATTGGCATTCGGGGAAACATATGCGTAAATCCCGGAATCGTCATTGTCTACCCTTGCGCTGATACCAAACGCGTGAACGCCGCTGGCATTGACAACAATTTCACCGTCTTCAAACCAGGTGGCTCCCACTGGAGTTAAAAAGGAAGGAGAAGAGTTGGTGTTTCCATGAACCATGCCATTTGATACTGACCAGTTTCCCGGTACACACCTGGCTTCCCAGTCACTGATATCGTTGTCTTCAAAATCATCATAGAAAGAGAATCCCATGACACTTGAAGAACAAAAAGCAAGAACGACAATAAATGTATTAATTATATTCATAATAATATAGACACCTCCATCTTCTATTAGAAGGCAGGCTGTATCCATTGTCAAGGGGAAACAGATTGACCATAGTTACCTTCTTTCTTAGAGGAGAAAGCAACTGTATATTCCTGGCGAGTTAAGCAGATTGAGAGGCAACTGATGGCAGATCCAAGAATTAGTGGTGAGAAAGGCAGGAGTGTTTTTCAGGAAGTATTCGGTGAGATGCCTCTTCCGGAAAACCTCTCAGTACACACCATGAATTACGAAGATTATTGGAAAAACAGGAAACAGAAACAGATTGTAACTGGTCCTGCAAAACGCAGGGCAAGAGGTATCCTGCGTTTTGTAGACACTGGAGACTCGGTTCTTGATATCGGTTGTGGGACAGGAGAAACCCTTCAGGTGTTGAACGAAGAAAGACAGATAGACGGAACAGGACTGGATATATCCGAAACAGCTCTTTCTGTGGTTGAGAAAAAGGGATTTAAAGTTCTGAACAAAGATCTGACAAGTCCGGGTATCAGGCTGGATGGTATGTGGGATCACATAGTAATGTTTGAGGTAGCTGAGCATGTGGTAAACACGGAAGTTATGCTTGCCAATCTGAAAGGGCATTACAGAAAAGGTCTTTACATCTCAACGCCCAATCTTGGCTATCTGGCTCACAGACTTAGAATGCTTTTTGGAAGATTTCCTGTAACATATATTTCGGATCCCAGAGAACACCTGAGGTACTGGAGCGTAAAAGACTTCTGTTACTGGTCTCAGAAGCTGGGTTACAGCAAACCGGAAGTTCTTGGTCTGCGGGGAAAGCCGGGTATTTTCAAACTTCCCGCAAGATGGCCGTCCCTTTTTGCCAGTGAAGTTGTTTATCGGTTTTCTCCGGAGTAGAGTCTATTCCCCGATCAGTTTCAGAACTGCCATTGCCTGCCGGGCAACCGGGGGATCAATCATTTTTGAACCAAGAGCAACAGCTCCAAGGCCTTTTTCTTCAGCTTCACGCATGGCTGCAACGATCTTCCTGGCTTTGTCTATCTGAGCCTCGGAAGGCATGAATCCTTCCTCAACCGGCAGAACCTGAGATGGATGAATACAGCCCTTTCCTACAAACCCCAGAGCCTTTGCATCTTTAATGCTTTTCCGCAGACCATCAAGATTCTTCACATCAGCATACACAGTGTCTATGGGCTGAAGACCGGCTGCTCTTGCTGCAAGAACAACAATGCTTCGGGCTGTAAAACTTTCGGTTCCTTCAGGTGTTGGCATAATTCCTATTTCAGCAGTAAGGTCCTGAAGTCCCAGTGTAAGGGCCGCCATTTCAGGAACGGAGTCGGCGACAGAAAGAGCGTTCAGAATACCTCGCGGAGATTCCAGAATGGGCATCAGCCAGGGGAAAGCTGTTCTCCCGCACAGGTCCATTGCTGCTTCCACCATGTCTCTTGTTGCAGAAACATCCTCTGCGAGTTCCACCTTTGGGATAAGAATATGCTGAACCGGTTGTGGGACTATCCAGTTAAGGTCATCAGCAGCTCTCTCTCCCTGATTTATCCTCACCATTACCTCTGTGTCTCCGAAATCAACGCTGGCCAGGGCGTAAGCTACCAGAATCCGTGCCTCGTCTTTTCGTTCTGGAGTAACACTGTCTTCAAGGTCAAGAATGATGCCGTCGGCGTTTGCTGCGGCAGCTTTCTGTATGAATCTCGGTTTGTTGCCCGGAGCATAAAGGCGGCTTCGCCGTGGTCTGTCCTTGTAGTGAACTGTCCATTGCTCCGCAGGGGGAAGAGGGAGAAAGTTATCGCCAAGTTCCCTGCGAACGGCCGCTTCAAACCTGGCGGCTGCAACCCATGGGGTGGCACCGCAGTCATGGGCTACTGCGGTTCCTGAAGAGATTTCAAGCCGTTCAGCAGTGTTGCGGACAGCTTCTTCCTGTTCTGAAGTGAATCCTGAAAGAGAGAGAGAATCGGCATCGGCTGAGAACTCTACGAGCAGATCCGATTTAACTTTTGGACCAGAGTAGCCGGCGGATGAGGGCATTGGAAACCTCCCTTTAATTATTCTGGTAGGCAGGGCAGGTGTTGCAGTCTGATGTTGTACACCCTGCGTCACTGGTTATTAAAAAGGTAAATCCTGAGTCGGGATCACATCTGAAACTGTATCTGGCCAGATACTGGTACACTATTCCTGCGCGCTCCATGTCATATGGCTCATACTCAATTGCGAAAAGCCTGAAATGTCTCTGGTCAGCAAGAGCGTTAGCCTCTTCCTGCCAGGGAGAAAGTTCAGCTTCTGACCGGTAGTCCATCCACCACGGAGCAATCACACCGGAAAGTTCTGGAATAGACTTCAATGCATCTTCCCAGTCTTCGGATGTGGCAGGAACCAGAACAATTTCCGGGCCCTCGGCACCGTAGAGATCGCTGAACATATCCGTGCCTCTGTCTCCATCTATCTCCGGGAAAGTAAGAAGATACAGAGAATCTCCGTTCAAAGCATTGTAAATGCTTACCTGACCTGTGGAGGGAGAGGAACCCTGTTCATGAACATCAACAACGACCTCTCTCTGCTCCAGGAAATAACTGGCAAGCCCTCGTATTCCGATTATTCCAAAATACACGGCTACGAAAATTGCTGCGTATTTCCCAATGGTGTTAAGCCACTTCCTTTTACTGAACAGGCTGAAGATGGCAAACGGTAGCATGTAAACCGTTGTACCAAGAAAGAAACCAGTGAAAAGCATTGCCCCCTGAAAAGCTCCGGAAGTGCTGAATGCGCTGGTTATAGCGATAAGAAACGCAGGACATATTGAGAACCCGGTTAGCATACCCAGCAGCATGGGGCTCTTTGTAAACTTCATCCATTTGGGAATGTTGCAGCTGCTGCAGGTTTTGTTAACCCGTACAACGGATGTGATCAGGTAACCGGAGAAAAGGAGATACCCGGAATATGCAAGGGGTATGCGAACAGAAGATGGTATGGAACCGCCCAGAAGCCCCATTACAGCGCCGAACGCTGCATAGGAAACAAACCTCCCTAGATTGAGCATAAGAATGGTAACCAGGGACTGCCTGCTTGATCTCTTCTCGCTGAGAAGGTAAGTAAGATAAATAGGTCCGCAGGACGCCAGACATGATATGCCTGTTGCCAGTCCCAGTCCGGTTCCCTCAGCCAGTCCAGTGAACATCTGAATCCTTCCGTCTCAAAAAAATACCGCGATTGATACCTCGCAAGATAACAACCGCGGCCAATATTGTTCCAGCCAGCTAGAACTGTACCGGGTAGAAGCCAATGCCTCCTCTGATTTTTCCCCATGTTTCACTGGGGGAGAGAGTTGAAGCTTCCTGTTCATAGATAACAAACGTATTAAGTCCGTTATTCATCCCGAATTCAAGACCGCCACCGTAAATTTCGCGGGTCCGGTAGCCGCCTGCAACAACGGCAACTGAGCTGGGTCCGTACCATAGCTTGCCGGTTACCAGAGCGGAGAGCCCTCCCACAAGGCTGACTCTTGCTTCAACCTCGCCGAGCTTCGTAGTTATCGCGGATTCAGTTAACTGACCACCAACAAGTATAGATGATGGAACACTGCCCCAGCCACCGAATTTGTACTGGCCTCGTATGGCACTCTGGAACGGCCCGAACCTTGTTTCATCGTCGTAAAAATCTGCTGCCTGGCTGAAAGTTATGTTGAACATTACATTTCTGGCAACATCCTGGACTGCCCGGAGTCTTGCAGTAAAACGATCGGGCAGGCCGGTGCCGGAATAGTCTTCTCCTGTGTACAGAGAGTATTCGGCTTCCGCAGTTACAAATGTCATCGTAGGGAAATGCATGGGTCTGACCCCGGCAGAAATATCGATGCGAGACCAGCTTCTATCGTATTCAAAAGCGTCAAGTTTTGTCTGGTGAGAGATGCCTCCTACAGCAAGATAGCCGCCGACTGGAGTGTGCCACAGCACATCGCCGCCGTAGCTCATCTCTGTCCACTCGGTGTTATCCACATCCGAATCAAGGGCGTAGATGTCCCGCTTCCAGTATCTCCCTGTACCGCTTACTTCAAAAACTCCGGGAAGAGAGTAAGATAGAGACAGACCGGGTCTGAGAGCTGAATTTCTGTACCCTTCTCCCATAGAAAGCGGGAGAACTACATAGGCACTGTCAATATCCTTTGCAAACTGTATTTCCGGGTTAACGGTAAATCCGCCGAAGGAAACCCTGCCTTCAAGGTTTGTCTCCAGATGGTTTCTGTAATAGCGGGGAACAACAGCCCCTTCTCCGCTCATAATCTTGTCGGCGTTAAGAAGAATGTTCCAGTTACCGCCGGTAACTCTGAACCCACCCAGCCCCCAGTTGTGAATACCTTCTCCGTAGTTAATGCTGTCTGATACCGCCTGCATTCTGGCAAAGCCTTCAAAATCAACGGCAAAAACGGAAGCTGCAACAAGAAGCAGCACTGCTGTGTACTTCATCAGTATATAGCTCCTTCCGGGCAGATTTCAACACACCTGTTGCACTGATGGCACAGGCCGGGGTCTATGACTGCATCGCCGTCAATTATCTCGATGGCATCGTAGGGGCAGACCTCTTCGCACTCCCCGCAGCCCACGCATCTTGTTGTATCAACAGTAAGCATTGTGTTTCCCAAGGGACCCTTGCATGAAGCGAGAAGAATCATTCCCAGCAGGGTGAGAAAAATCAGCTTAGTGAATCGCGTCATAGGTGCACACCCCCTGACAGAGCCCGCAGTTAATACACGCGTCGGGATCTATGTGAGATTTCCCGTCTTCAATTGTGATGGCATTAACAGGACAAACCACAAGACAGTCTCCACAGCCACTGCATTTGTCTGCTTCCACCCAGAACCTCGTTCCCCCGGAGGCAACTGCTGCAATTGCTGCCAGCAGAACAAGAACCAGAACAAAAATCCCCTTTTTTCGCATCAGTCCTCCTCTAAATCCTCCTGAATCAATTCTGTGTTGCCATCAGCGTCTACTCCGTAGAGAGCACAGTCCTCTGCTTTCAGGAGCTCTATGGTGCTTGTCGGACAACCGCTGGCACAGATTCCACAGTTGATACACAGTTCCGGGTCAATTACGGCAAAGTTATCATCGCTCATGGTGATTGCCCCTACAGGGCACTGACCGACACATATCTGACAGCTGATGCAGCCCTCGGGAATCACATAGTAAGATTCGATTACCTCTGTGCTGTCAGGAAAAAGCCCTTCTTCAGCTTCTATGGTCTTGATCGAAGCTCCTTTTGCCTGTATTTCCAGAGAGGCAAAATCCACATCGATGGGATTCCAGCTAAGGCCGAATACTTCTGCAACGGCGGCAAGGGCGAAAACAAGAATTACAATAGTGCCTTTCAATCCAAGTTCCTTTCTCTATCTCTGCAATAAGTTTGTTACGGGCGTGCTGGTTGATCAGATACCCAGTTTGCAGAAACAACTCGACGCTTCAAGGAGCGCATACCGGTGTAGGAAGAGGGATCAGGGTTTACTCTCCCATGATAGTTCCAGCACTCCATAAAACACTGGCCGCAGTTGATGCATTCGTCGTAGT
>JAGGYZ010000190.1 GCA_021162285.1 Candidatus Fermentibacteraceae bacterium | reverse complement strand
TCGTATCGGTCATGTCAATTTTCATTTCGCAGCCTGCAAACAGATTTTCGCCCAATGGAGTAATCGATGTTGGTACAAACAATGGCCAGTCAGACATATCTTCTATGTTTTCACCTGTTTCCGATAGAAGAATAATTGATTGCTTATGCATGTCTGCCACCATAATTCTGCCATCGGGCATGATTGCCATTTCGAATGGGTAAAGAAATTCGCCGGGGCCACTCCCGCGCCTTGAAAGATTGGCCAGATGAATTCCGTCAGGTGTAAACCCACGAATACAGCAGGCACTCTGATCAAGTACCAGTATGGTTCCCGAAGGTGATACTTCCGCGCCTGCAATTGCACCAAGCACATAACACGAGTCACCTGTCTCGATACCGATGCTGTCCACCACTGATATGGTTAACCTTTCAGGAAAGGGCTCCTGCCAGACCCCAGGCTCGCCGCATCCCGAGGAAAATACTGCTACCAGGCAAAAGACTGAGATCAAGAGAATGTATTTGATTGATTTCATGTGTTCAAAATCCTTTTCTGATAGAATTAATCTTTGAGGAAGTAGTAGAGGCCGAATGCTCCTCTGGAAAGAATGAAAATGCTCCACAGCGCTACAACAATGTGATTGCTCAGAAGTTCATGAAAGCTTGAAATTAATACAACTGTGACAGAACCTGCAGCAGCATGAACTTTTAAGAGAAGTCCAATTTCTCTCTCATCAGGGCTGGATCCCTTGTTGAACCAGGTATGGAACACAGCAAGTGGGAGAATGGTAATTACCAGTACGAACACATAGTCCCAGCTGGTGAGATAACCAAACAGTGCCAGCAGTATTCCATCAGCAAGATGAACTGCTGACCACCATAAATAATTGCCTCTTATCTTAATATTAACCATCCTTTTCCTCCTCCTTTAACTGAAAAGCATCTTCCACTGCCACTCCGAAGTATTCTGCCATCTTGAGAGCTGTCTTAACAGATGGGTTGAACTTGCCTCTTTCGATGGAATTCACAGTTTGCCTGCTGATACCCACTTCATCAGCCAGTGTCTGCTGTGAAATTTCTTTCTCGGCCCTTAGAACTCGAAGCTTGTTGCTTAATTTCATAAAACTCCTCCCGAGGTGAGCATGTATAAAACAAGACATAATGTCAAGTATTAGCGACAATACAGATTTTGACCTTGTAATCTGACTCGTTATCAAGGAGAGCTGATGGCAGAAGAACATCCCAGAACGGATTTTAATGCGCTTGTATCCACAATTCGACAGGTATATAAGCATCTTGCCACAAGAGCAAGCAGAGCGGTTAATATCAGCCTGACTCTTCGCAACTGGCTGATTGGTGCATACATTGCTGAATTCGAACTGAACGGTGAAGATCGAGCTGCTTATGGAGAGGGTTTGCTGGTAAAGCTAGCTGCACATTAAAGGAAAAGAAAGTCAGTTCTTTTGGAAAACGCAGTTGTATAACTATCTCCGCTTCTATCAAACATATCCTGAGATTGTGCGATTGCTGTCCGCACAATTAGGGGAAGTATGTCACTGGCTACCTCATATTCCCCCACCCTGGCTGGGGGGGTGTACCCCACTTGCCATGTAAATCTGGCGGGGTGAGAAAGTGCCGTCACAGTCCGCACTTTCTGAAATCGATCCTGATTCACTGCTTAACCGCTTGTCTTATACTCATATTGAGCAGTTGCTTGCAATTGAGGATGCCTTTGCACCGAGATTGATGGGCACAAGAGTTCCTCCGCCGTTCCAGTTTCTTTCTTCTCCTGTGTTCCAGTAGAAGCGCACCATGTTACCGAGTTTCTCGCGGACAAGTTCAGCCGCTCCTGCATTCAGCTTGATGCCGAGTGTTTCCACCAGTGATCTACTTGATGAGTAGGTAGGCAGGGTTTCTCGTAGTTGTAGTAGGTGTATGAAATAGAATGCAGTAACCAGGGAAATGCGGCCTATTGAATGAAAAATGATTCATTAGTATATTTTGCTGTTATTTGTTTCAGGAAGAAAGTGAGGCAGGTAAGTGAGTGAATCAAATACAAACTGGATTGCGATGAGTGATCGTGCCCTGATGAAGACAATTGGAAATTTTGTGAGGCATCACAGGTTGAATCGGAATGTGTCCCAGAGAAAGCTGGCAGAGGACGCTGCGTTAAGTCGTTCTACTGTCAGCCTTTTAGAGCGGGGAGAAAATACTTCATTGATTAGTTTGCTAAAAGTATTGCGGGTTCTGGACATTCTGTTCGTTATGGATGTGTTTCAAATTGTTTCAGACATTAGTCCCATTGAGTACCTTAAAATGCAGCAGAAGAAGAGATTGAGAGCTCGCAGCAATGAATATCCTGAAGAGGTTCTGTAATGCTTGATGTTGCGGAAGTACGGATCTGGGGAGAATTGGCAGGTGCTGTACGCTGGGAGGCAGACAGGCAGTTGGCAAGTTTTCAATACGACAGGAAGTTTCTTGGAAAAGAGATTGAACTGTCACCGATCAAAATGCCGGTTCAAAATGGTTCCCGAATTTACAGGTTTCCGGAATTACGCAGGGCAAGAAACGAATCAGCCGCTACATTTAAGGGGTTACCCGGGTTGCTGGCAGACGCATTACCGGACAGGTATGGAAATCAGCTTATCAATATATGGCTCTCTCGGCAGGGCCGCGCTGCTGACAGCATGAATCCGGTGGAGCAGCTCTGCTTTATTGGAACAAGAGGAATGGGAGCACTTGAATTTCAGCCCGCACAGTTTAAAACTGCCGAGAAAACCGACTTCATTGAAATTGCGAGTTTGGTGAGTGCTGCACGAGAAATACTTTCCAACAGGCAGAATTTTGAAATGAACATCGGAAAAGATAAGCAGAGTGCGCTCAGTGAGATCCTTAAGATTGGAACATCAGCCGGAGGGGCAAGACCGAAAGCAGTCATAGCGTTGAACAGGCACACAGGAGAAGTTAGATCCGGGCAGACGACAGTTCCTCATGGCTTCAGCCATTGGCTAATCAAGCTGGACGGAGTAAGTGATTCTCAGTTTGGACAGAGCAATGGATTCGGAAGAGTGGAGTTTGCATACTATCTAATGGCAAAAGACTGTGGAATCAACATGATGGAATGCGATCTTCTTGAGGAAAATGGACGTGCACATTTCATGACCAGAAGATTTGATAGAGAAGGAGCAGATACTAAACATCACATACAAACATTTTGTGGAATTCAGCACTTTGATTACAACAATATATTTGCATATAGCTACGAGCAGTTGTTTCAGACCATGAGAATTCTCAAAATGAGTTACATGGAAGCTGAACAGATGTTTCGAAGAATGGTATTTAATGTAATGGCAACCAACTACGATGATCACACAAAAAATTTTTCATTCATTCTGAAGAAGAAAGGCAAGTGGGGGTTATCTCCTGCTTACGATGTTTGCTATGCCTATGATCCAGCTAACAAATGGGTGAGTCAGCAAACATTGAGCATAAATGGGCAACATCAAGGTATCAGTAAAGCAGATCTTATGACGATTGCCGACGAGAACAGAATACGGAATGGCGCAAAAATTGTTGACGAAACCCAAAGAATTGTTCTCTGCTGGTCACAGTATGCAGCCAGGGCAAAAGTGAGCTCTGCATTAACAAAGACAATTCTTGAAAACCTTGTAGCTGTGAAGTTCAGCAGCGATTAGTTTTTGTTAAAATTTGCTTATTGAAAAATCAGCGCCCCACTGACTGGAGGGCGCTGATCTGTTTTCTGGGTTTTTTAGAGCACCCGGAACCTTTCTGTTCCAACCTCTCTTATGTCTTTGCGGTACTGCTGGCTGTGGGTCAGTGGTGGTTGTATCGAGGAAGCTTTCGCACCAAGATCGATGGGAACAAGAGTTCCTTTGCCGTCCCAGTTCCTCTCTTCTCCGGTGTTCCAGTAGAAACGGACCATGTCACCCAGTTTTTCACGGATCAGTTCATCCGTAGAGTCATTAAGATTGAGGTCGAATGCTTCTGCCAGCGATTCAAGAACCTCTATTCCGGTTTTTCCGGAAGCAGGGGGAACTGCCCCGTTGAAGCAGATAACATTGCCTTCGTAGTTGCATCTGGTTCCTGGGGTTTCAAGGAAGGTTGAACCGGGAAGGGTGACATCGGAGGCCATGGTGGTTTCAGTATCGGTCCAGTCCATGGCTGCAATGAAATCACAGTTCTGGAACCAGGAGCCGGTTCTGTTGAAGTCCATTGGGTTCTCTCCTATGATGAAAGCAGCTTTAAGCTTGCCTTCTTCAAGAATGCCTCGGAGTTCCTTACTGGTTTTTGCTCCTGGAAGAGCATTCTTACCAATTGGAACCCGCCCTGTTGTGAATGCAGGGTCTGCACCCATTACCTCTAGACCTGCACTGTTGGCAATAAGCCTTGGCAGTAGAATGTCTGTCTGTTTCTTTGCATCCCTCAACATCAGTGTAAGGTTGGCGAAGATCTCAATATCCTCATGAGCAGCATCCTGTGGTCTGTCAGGGCTGTGAACAATCACAACTCTGCCGGCATTCATGATGAGTTCACATGCCTTGAGAATATCTTCACTTTTCACACCGGCTTTGGCTGCATCAATATCGACAGAATCTGTTCTGTTCTTCAGGAATTCATCTCTGCCCTGGACGTCGTCCGGAGAGATCACACCATTGTTCATCAGTTCCTGCATCACAGCATTCCAGAAGTGGGATGCTCTGCCGCGCATGGGGTCAACCGCAAGTGTTGCCAGATGCTGATCAGAGTTGGTGAGAGTGGAGTTGGCCACTATCAGTTTTGCACCCTTTTTGACCCTCTGAATAACATCAACTGCAAGAATAAGATGATCATCTTCCAGAGCCGTGTTGTTGCAGATGATCAAATCCGCATCCTTGAGACAATCCTTGTCGGAGGTTGATGCAGTGAAACCGAATGATTTGTCCAGAACACCGGACCTGCCCCCGCCACTTATGATTGCAAGTGAGCCGATATTGTTGGTGCCTATGCCGTTTCTTGCAATTTCTGAAGCCAGGTAAAATTCCTCATTTGTAAGCTCCGGAGAAACGAATACTGCAACTTTTTCAGCACCGTATTCCTTTACTGCCTTTCTCATCTGCTTCACTATTGCTTCATTGGCAACTTGCAGCCCCACAGCTTTGTGGGAACTGCCTTCACGGATAACAGGATTATTCATTCTGCCCTGCTTTATGAAAAGTTCATTGCCGAATCTTCCATAGCGGCAGAGGTAGTCTCCTGGTTTTCCACTTGACTTTATGAAGTAGCGCTGGTCGGCAAAGCTTCTTACAACTATTTCACAACCGATTGAACAGAACCCGCAGTGTGTACTGATATCCTCAGTGTCCAGGCAGGCTCTGCCGTTAAAGGGGTACTTCATGGTAAGAGCACCTGTAGGGCAGGCATCCACGCAGTTACCGCAGCTTATACAGCTGGTGTCTACCAGCGGGTCGTTCATTGCAGGGCGCATCTCAGTCTTGAACCCTCTTCCCACAAGCCCAAGAGCAGGTATGGGAAGAATTCTTTCACATGTTCTGATACATCTGGCGCACAGAATGCATTTGTTGGGATCGTAGACAAGGTATGGGTGTCTGTCATCAACTTTGTGCTTGCGGACATGACCCTTGAACTCATTCATATCCACGCCGTACTCTTCTCCGTAAAGACGGAGATCGCAGTCATCGTACCTGACGCATCCGCACGAGAGACATCTGTCTGTTTCGTGCTCGTTGTCTTCTGCGTCAAACCCTGTAGCAACTTCCTGAAAGCTGTTTCGTCTTTCATCAACTACAATTGTGTGAAGTTCATGTCTGGTGGATTCCTTGATATCACCCAGTTCAGTCTTTCCGGGTTTTGCCCAGAATTCTTTGCGAACCACAAACGGCTCCGGTGTGATCTTTTTCCGTTCAAGCCAGGCAGTTATTGACTTTGCTGCCCTCTGGCCGTCTCTGATTGCGTCGATGGCAACGGTAGGTCCGTCATCTGCAGCATCTCCGCCGGCGAAGATTCCCTGAACATTGGTTTCCATAGTTCTTGTGTTTACCACATAGGTGTTCCACCTGGTCAGTTCAACTTCACCAGCCTCGATCTTTGTGAGACCCTCAAGAACAGTATTCTGACCAATTGCTGAGATCACAAGATTACAGGGAAGCTCAAATTCAGAGCCTTCCTGGGGAACAGGCCGGCGTCTGCCTGAAGCATCCGGCTCTCCCAGTTTCATTCTCTGACACTTGAGAGCTTTCAGTTTGCCGTTTTCCTGTATGATGCCTACAGGAGCAGCAAGTTCCATAAGCTCGATGCCCTCTTCAAGAAGATCCACAATCTCCATCTTGTCTGCAGGCATCTGTGCTCTGGTTCTTCTGTAAAGAACGATCACCTTGTCTGCATTGAGACGCCATGCAGTTCTGGCAGCATCCATGGCAGTGTTACCGCCTCCTACCACCACAACTGTTCCACTTACGGGTTCCTGATTGTCTGCTTTTTCAGGCAGAAAATCGGCACCTGTAACAACGCCGTTCGTGTCAAATTCACCTTCAACACGCATTGCCTTGCCAGTCCAGGCTCCAGCTGCAAGGAAGAGTGCATCATGCTTATTCTTCAGTTCATTCAGTGTTACATCGGTGCCTACTCTTACGTTGCAGTGAATTTCAGTACCGACCTTTTTGATGTACTCTACTTCCTGGTCCATCACGTCATCAGGAAGCCTGTACTCTGGAATGCCGTATCTGAGCATTCCGCCAGTTCGTTCTTTTGCCTCGTATATAACCGGCTTGATGCCCTGCTTTCCCAGGAACCAGGCTGCAGTGAGCCCGGCGGGGCCGGAACCAACTATTCCCACCGATTTCCCCGTAGGAGGAAGACACTCCGGCACGGTAGCGTAGGCATTTTCAGAGTCTGTAAGGTAGCGCTTGATGTTGTTGATAGCCACAGGAGTGTCAACATCCGTTCTTCTGCAGACATCTTCGCATTTTCTAACGCAGACCCTTGCACAAACTGCCGGAAGGGGGTTTTTCTCTCGAATAAGATCTACCGCCTGCTGAGGGTTACCCATGGCGGACAGGGCGATGTATCCCTGAACATCCACATTGGCCGGGCATCCTTCTGTACACGGAGAAACACAGTCGGCATAGTGGTTGGAAAGAAGAAGCTCCAGCGCTGTTTTTCTTGAATCAAGAACCCTCTGGTTCCTGGTTTCAACTTCCATATCAGGAGCAATTGCCGTTGCACAGGATGGAACAAGGTTTCTTCTGCCCTTTACCTCAACCACGCAGACAAAACAGGAACCATAAGGTTCCAGCTCAGGTGAGTAGCACAGGGTCGGAATATCGTCCAGATCGTTTTCTCTTACTACTTCCAGGATTGTTTTTCCGGGAGCAGCCTGTATTTCCTGTCCATTGATTTTCAGTTTTATCATATCCATTGCTGCCCTACCGTTTCACAACTGCGTTGAAATTACAGCTCGTTATGCATTTCCCACACTTGACACATTTATCCTGGTCAATTGTGTGAACTTCTCTGGCCTTCCCTGTAATAGCGTCTACCGGACAATTTCTTGCACACAGAGTGCAACCCACACACTTATCGGGAATGATGTAAAATTCCACAAGAGCTTCACATTCCCCAGCAGGACACTTCTTGTTCTCTATGTGTTCCTTGTATTCATCGAGATAGTACCGCAGTGTTGTCTGAACAGGGTTGGGTGCTGTCTGACCAAGCCCGCACAGGCTTGCCTCTTTTATCTGAATCGACAGTTTCTCCAGTTTTGGAATGTCTCCTGGAGTTCCCTCTCCCTTTGTTATCCGTTCAAGAATCTCAAGCATTCGCAGAGTTCCGATACGGCAGAAAGTGCACTTGCCGCAGGATTCGCTCTGGGTGAAGTTAAGGAAAAACCTTGCTATTTCAACCATGCATGTTCCCTGATCCATCACGACCATACCGCCGGAGCCCATTATTGCACCGGTGGCGGGAATCGACTCGAAGTCTACAGGTGTGTGTTTCAGGCTGGATGGTATACAACCTCCTGATGGGCCGCCCATCTGCACCGCCTTGAAAACTCCGTTGTTCTTAATACCTCCACCGATGTCGAACACAAGGTGTTCTATTGTTGTGCCCATTGGTACTTCGGCCAGCCCGCCGTTAACGACCTTTCCAGCCAGGGCAAACACTTTTGTGCCGGGGCTCTTTTCTGTACCGATTGAAGAGTAAGCTGATGCTCCGTTGCTGATAATCCAGGGAACATTTGCGAAGGTTTCAACATTGTTGTTGTTTGTCGGTTTCTGCCACAGTCCCTTTTCAGCCGGGAATGGAGGGCGGATTCTGGGCATCCCGCGTTCTCCTTCGATTGAGGCAAACAGGGCTGTTTCTTCACCGCAGACAAAAGCTCCCGCCCCCTGTTTGATTTTAAGGTCGAAGTTAACTCCAGAACCCATGATGTTTTCCCCCAGGTAACCCTTGTCTCTGGCTGCGGCAATAGCCTTTTCCAGCCTGGCGATTGCAAGCGGGTATTCGGCACGGCAATAGATGTATCCGAAACTGGCACCTATAGCCTTACCGCATATTATCATGCCCTCGAGAACTGCGTGAGGATCACCTTCAAGAACGGAACGATCCATGAATGCTCCTGGGTCACCCTCATCGGCGTTGCAAACCACATACTTGGTGTCGCCCTGGTTTGATGCGGCAAAAGACCACTTGAGCCCGGTTGGGAAGCCCGCTCCTCCTCTTCCACGAAGCCCGGAGTCTTTCATTGTTTGAATAATTTCCTCAGAAGACATATCGGTGAGTGCTTTTTTAAGCCCTCCGTATCCGCCTGCCTCCTCATAGTCGGAAATAGATTCGGGATTTATGGTTCCGCAGTTACGGAGAACTATTCTCTCCTGCAGGTTCAGAAAATATGCTTCCGAACCAAAAGTATCACCCTCAGTATCAACACCGTAGATAACCCTTTCGTCTTCAATCCTTCTGCCGTTCAGTACATGTTCGTTGAATATTTCTTCAGCTGATTCAGCGGAAACATCACCGTAGATGGTTCGGCCTTTTTCATCGCGTATTTCCACCAGTGGTTCCCGGAAACACATACCGATACATCCGGTAATAGACAGCTCACATCTGTCAGGATAGGAGTCCGACAGGTTTTTTAACCTGTCGAAAACAGGCTGGGCACCGGCAGAAAGACCGCATGTGCCCATTCCAACAATAATCTTCTTCATCTATATGCTCCTAGAAATTCCATGTAGAGTCATCAGGAAACACCTGCATTGTTCTCGTTGTCTGTTTTCCTGCGGTATTTTTTAATTATTTTGCGAACGGAAGCAGGGGTGAGCCTTCCGTGGGTGTCATTGTTGATCATCATCACTGGAGCAAGAGAGCAGCAGCCAATGCAGGCGACTGTCAGAAATGTAAACATACCGTCTTCCGATGTGTCTCCCACTTCTACTCCCAGTTCATCTTCCAGGGTGTCTATTATGGCTTTGGCTCCGGAAACATGACACGCAGTTCCGGCGCAGGCTCTGACAACGAATTTTCCCATGGGCTGAAGCCTGAACTGGCTGTAAAAAGTGATAACCCCGTAAACATCAGATTCCGGTATTGTGGTAACTCCTGATATGTAAGTAATGGCTCGTCTGGGGATATATCCAAAGTGTTCCTGAGCAGACTGCAGCAGTGGTATGAGCTCCCCTGGTGCACCGTCATACTTCCAGAGTCTGTAGTTGAAACTTTCCTTCTTCGCTGCCGTTTCCATCACTCCCTTCACCCTCACCACCTTAACCCGGAGAAACCTTCCTCTCCCCGGAGGTGTTGAAAGAACATTGATCATGAGATGATTCAGTCGTCTATAAGTTTAATTACACGGGCTTCACGAACCCTGAGTACTCCTTCTATCTGACTGAGTTTTTCTACTATTCGAGGGGTTTTTCCAACTGCGCCCTGACCTGTAATCATTCCAACTAGTTTGGTTCCGTTATCTATAACATCGCAGACCACAACCTCATCAATGAAAAACACTGTGGTAAATATCTGCTGGACGGAATCCGGATCTATGTCGACTATGATGTAGCTCATGGAACCAGGCTGTCTTCTTCCACCGGGTCGCGTTTCCTGTTGTATTGCTTTCTGATAGGTGTCCATAAACTGGTCAACATCACGGTCAAGTTTTGGGCGCTCTACCTGCGACATTGACAGAACCTGAATCCCGTCAATTGCTTTTACCGAAGAGAATACCTTTTCTATACCATCGGTTGATTCAGCCTGGGCGAGAAGGATCACATCAAAGTCGCCCCTGACTGCATCGCAGGATTGGATACCAGGCATTGAATAGAGCTTATCGAAAATTTCCATACTGTTTTCGGAATCGGTTATTTTCACGGTGAGGTAGGCACTGACGGACTCGCGCATTCCGTCATCGACGGTATCAGATGCTGAATCGGTTGCTGTTTTACCAGGAGTAAGCTCTTCAAGGGCTTGTACAAGATCGGGTATTTCAAAAGGTTTGTTCAGAAAACCAGTGTTGTTTTCGGAGAGGGCGGTCATCATCAGTCTTTCGTCTCCGAAGCCTGTAATTACAAGAACCGGTAGATCAGGGTACTGGTTTTTAATAACCTTCAGAATTTTAAGGCCATCGATGTCCGGCATGAAAATGTCGGTAATAAGGTAGTCGTATGCAAGCCCTTTGATTCTGGACTGGTTAAGCTCGTGTATTGCAGATATCCCGTCGGGGCATGTTACCACAGAATAATCTTCCTGTGTGAGACCGAAGGTAAGATTCCTGCGGATCTCAGCCTCATCGTCGATTATGAGAACTCGACCCTTCAATGGTTTCCTCCTCTGTTGTTAATGAAAGACACAAGCTGGCAGAATTACTTCCATCAGCAGCAATAACACTATTCTAATCAACGCACTTCCGCCCTGCACAGCTCAAGGGCGTCCTGGAGATCAGACCATCGTCCTGAAGAGAGGTACAGATTCATTGCTCTGGCTGCCCGTCTGCCGTGACCCATTGCAAGAATCACAGTAGCAGCGCCAAGAACAATATCTCCTCCGGCGAAAACGCCACGGACAGAGGTCTGTCCGGTAATCTCATTAACTACAATTCCTCCCCAGTTTGTTACTTCCAGTTCCGGGAACGAGGCGGGAACAAGCGGGTTAGGGCTGTTGCCGATTGCAACAATAACAACATCTGCACCCATAATAAATTTTGAACCCTCTATCGCAATGGGTCGTCTTCTGCCGGAGGCATCCGGTTTTCCAAGTTCCATTTTGATCAGTTCTGCACCTGTGATCCAACCTTTGTCATTTCCAACCAGTCTTACAGGATTGTTCAACAGGTGGAACTCGACCCCCTCCTGTTTTGCGTGGTGAATTTCCTCAAGCCTTGCAGGCATCTGCTCCTCTGCCCGCCTGTAGACGATTATGGATCTTTCCGCTCCCATACGAAGAGCGGTTCTTGCACAGTCCATGGCTACATTGCCGCCTCCCACTGTGATAACAGTTTTCCCGGTTGCAACAGGGGTGTCCGACTGCGGGAAATCGTATGCCTTCATAAGGTTGGCACGGGTAAGGTATTCATTCGCAGATAGTACACCCAGGAGGTTCTCTCCCTGTATTCTCATAAATCTGGGGAGCCCTGCACCTGTTCCTATGTACACTGCATCGTTTTCCTCTACTATCTTTTTAACCGGAGCAGTCTTTCCCACTATGAAGTTGTATTGGAACTTAACTCCCAGCTGTTCCAGGTAGTCAACTTCTGTCTGAACTATTGCTTTGGGCAGACGGAATTCAGGAATGCCATACACAAGAACCCCTCCGGCTTTGTGGAAAGCTTCGTAAACGGTTACATCGTGCCCGTTCCTGATCAGATCCCCGGCTACTGTGAGTCCCGATGGTCCACCTCCGACGATTGCCACCTTTTTGCCGGTTTTTCTTATTTCAGGAGGTTTGGCCGGTTCTCCGTTTTTTCTGTCCCAGTCTGCCAGGAACATCTCAAGTTTACCGATCATAACTGCTTTTCCAGGGTCCTTTTTTGCCTTTCCAACAACACAGACAGCCTGGCACTGTCCCTCCTGCGGGCACACCCTTCCGCACACTGCTGGAAGAAGATTCTTCTGTTTCAAAACACGAACACCTTCTTTGAAGTCTCCCTGTTCTATTGCCTTTATGAATCCTGGAATGTCTATGCCAACCGGGCACCCCTCCATGCAGAACGGTGTTTTGCACTGC
>JAGGYZ010000204.1 GCA_021162285.1 Candidatus Fermentibacteraceae bacterium | reverse complement strand
CGTCACCTATCATCCAGCCACCGGAAGGCAGATTAAGGTCGCTCCTTGCCTGGTCTATCATGCCTGTTTCAGGCTTCCTGCAACTGCACCTGTCATCCGGATGGTGAGGGCAGTAGTAGATGGCTGCATCAGTGACTCCGGCAGCTTTCAGGGCCCCCTGCAGCACATCGTGGATCTGATCAACATCTTCAGCAGTGTAGATACCCCTGCCTATTCCAGACTGGTTGGTAACAATGATGATCCGGTGACCTGCCCTGCGGAGAGAGGCAATAGCTGCTATTGCTCCGGGATAGGGCTTCCATTCAGATGGAGTTTTTACATAGTCCGCTCTGTTTTCATTGATAACTCCGTCTCTGTCCAGAAAAACAGGGAGTTTCACTTTGTGATCCTGTTTCTGTGGTATTCCACAAGGTCTTCAAGACCTTCCTCAATGGGGATTTCAGCTTTCCAGTTAAGAATGGAGTTCGCCTTTGACGGGTCGAGAGAGACTTTCAGTATTTCCTCTGCAAGCGCTGGGCCGTAGGATGGTGTAAGATCGGTACCTGTATAGCCCCGGATAATTCTGTCCAGCTCTTCCACGGAGCTTCCGATACCCCAGCCGATGTTGAATATTTCCCCCTCGATGTCTGAACGCGAGAGATCCATGGCAGCCAGGTTAGCCCTTGCGATGTCCTTTACATGAACATAATCGCGGAGCTGCTGGCCGTCTCCGTTGATAACCGGAGCTTCTCCTCTGAGGTATTTGACTGTGAATATTGCGGTAACACCGGCTTCGCCGTAGGGGTTCTGTCTGGGGCCATACACATTCGGGTATCTGAGTACAACATAGCCCAGTTTGTAGAGGTATCTGTACAGGTACAGGTAGTGTTCCACGGTGTGTTTGCTTATTCCGTAGTGACAGATAGGGTTGATGGGATGGTCTTCTCTTACAGGGATGTACTGCGGTTCGCCGTAAACCGCCCCGCCTGTAGATGCGTATACAACCCTCTTTACCTTGCCTTTAACTGCGGCTTCAAGGATGTTCAGAGTTCCCTTGATGTTCACGTCCGCGTCAAACTGCGGTTCTCTCACAGATCTGCGGACATCCATCTGTGCAGCGTGGTGGCACACAATATCGAAATCGCCGTTTTCAATGAGCCTGGCAGCATCTTCCGACCTCACATCAAGCTCATGGAGAGTGATCCCGTCTGAAACATTGTCTCTGAACCCGGTGGACAGGTCATCCAGAACATGCACGGAATGGCCGGCTTCCTTAAGGGTGTCTGCAATGTTGGATCCGATAAAACCCGCTCCGCCTGTTATGAGAATCTTCAACTGTCAACCTCCGTGACTGGTTCAGTACAATTTTGCAATGTGCAAATATACCAAAGATAGACCTTGTATGTTGTTCCCTTTTATAATCACCACTACCGGTAGACAAGGAGGTTTCCATGAGGGTTCTGGTTGTGTCCGGTGGAAGATCGGCGGAAAGGGAGATAAGCATTCAATCCGCCATGTGGGTGTCAGAAGAACTCAGGGCGGCTGGGCACGAAGTTCTCGATGTGAACATCAGTCGCAAAGGCAACTGGACACCTGCAGAGTCGCCAAGTTCAGACGGGCTTCGTTTTGAGACAGGTTGTTTCCCGTGGAAGATAGTGTCTGACGGGGAAGAGCTGCTTTTTGATGTGGTATTCCCGGTGCTGCACGGTGTATACGGTGAAGACGGTACAGTTCAGGGTCTGTGTGCCACTGCAGGGTGGCCCTGTGCCGGTACTCCTGTCATGGGTTCTGCCGTTTCAATGGAGAAACACACACTGAAGAACCTTGCTTCAAAGGCAGGTATTCCTGTAGTTCCCTGGGTTTTTCTCCATGAGGGTACACAGGCATCGGATGAAGCTGTAAAGCAGAAGATCGCTGTTCTGGGCTTTCCGTTGTTTGTAAAACCTTCCCGTCTCGGTTCAAGCGTGGGAGTTGGAAAGGCAGATAATCCAGAGGAACTGGCTGAAGCAATCCGGGAAGCATCAAACTACGATTCCATGATCCTTGTCGAAAAGGCTGTTGATTCCCCCAGAGAGATTGAAGTCAGTGTGATCGGCAACGGTGTTGATATTTTCAGTTCTCTGCCTGGTGAGGTACTTCCTGAAAGAGAATGGTACGATTACGCTGCAAAGTATGTCAGCGGCGACTCAAAGCTTGCAATTCCTGCCGATCTGTCCGCTTCCCTGCAGGAGAACATACGGATGATGGCTGAAAAAGCATTTCGTATTCTTGGCGGTCACGGGTTTGCCAGAGTGGATTTTTTTGTGAACGAAAGCGGTGTCTGGCTTAACGAGATAAATACTATTCCCGGATTTACCAGTATCAGCATGTTTCCCAAACTGTGGGCGGTAACAGGTATGAACTCTGAAAAGTTGCTTAACTTCATTCTTGATGAAGCTGTTTCAAGGGCGGAGTACGGTCTCAAGAAGGACAACAATGAAATGTAGCCTGGAACTTAGAAGCGACACCTTTTCCATGCCCACCCGGGGCATGAGAAACGCCATGGCACAGGCCGAGGTAGGTGACGATGTTTTCAGGGAAGACCCAACGATCAACTCTCTGGAACACAGGGTGGCAGAGCTTCTTGGCAAACAAGCCAGTCTGTTCGTGCCGTCTGGAACCATGGGAAACGGGCTCTGCATAAGGTCTCTTACTTCCCCCGGCCAGCGTGTACTCTGCGGGTCAAAGAGCCATGTTTACAACTTTGAGGGCGATCAGTTTGCCCTTAACTGCGGTCTTCAGATGCACAGACTCGATGAGAAACCCAGCGGGATGATACCGTTTGAAGAGATAAAGGCCGCCCTCGAAATACCGGAAAACATACACCGTGCTCAGGTTTCCGTTCTGGCGCTGGAGAACACTCACAATTTCCAGGGGGGAACGATACCTCCACAGAATGAAGTTGTGGAAGCGTGTTCCCTTGCCCATTCAAAAGGTGTCCGAACCTACCTCGATGGAGCCCGTCTGTGGCACACCCATGCAGCCACTGGTATTTCGCTGAAAGAGCTGGCACAGCCTTTCGATATGGTCTCCCTGTGCTTCTCCAAAGCGCTGGGCGCTCCTGTAGGCTCTATTGTTGCAGGGCCTTCCGACCTTGTGGACACAGCCAGATGGTTCAGAAAGAGAATGGGTGGCGGAATGAGGCAGGCAGGTATTCTTGGTGCAGCGTGTCACTACGCACTGGATCACAATCTGCCGGAGCTGAAAACTACCCATGAATACGCCCTGAAACTTGCCGACGCATTCAGGTCTACAGGCAGATTCAGGATCAACCAGGTGGACACCAACATTGTTATTCTGGAAACACAGCAGGGTAAGGCTGTAGACCTTGCTTCAAAACTTGCTGAAATGAACATTGCTGTTCTGGCAATAGACAGCAGTTCCGTGCGTTTTGTAACACATCTTTCCCTTGATCCGGATTGTGTGGACGAAGCTGCAAAAACGATTGAAAGGGAGTTATAGATGAAAGCAGGAGTCACCGGAGTTGGTCACCTCGGTTACCACCATGCCAGAATAATGAAAGTCCTGGCAGATGAAGTAATGATTCACGACACAGACCCTGTTCGTCTGCAGAAAGTTTCAGAAGAGCTTGGAATCCAGGCAGCAGGCTCTATTGAGGAGCTTGTTGAATGGGCAGACGCACTGGATGTATCCTGTACAACTTCCGCTCACTATGAGGTGGTGCAGACTGCACTTAACAGCGGTGTACCGGTTCTTGTGGAAAAACCCATTGCGGCCACGGTAGAGCAGGGCGCGGAGATGGTTGAAACAGCTGATGAAAAAGGTCTTGTTCTTGCCGTCGGCCACATCGAGAGGTTCAATCCGGCGATGATTGCCGTGAGAGATGCCATTCAGAAACCCATATTTATGGAAGGCCACCGGCTGGCGGGGTTCAGCGTTCGCGCCACGGATGTTTCCGTTGTAATGGACCTGATGATACACGACATAGACATTGTTTTGTGGAAAGCGGCTTCACCTGTTGCTGAAATACATGCCTCCGGTGTACCAGTGCTTACAGAAACTGTAGACATCTGCAACGCAAGAATTCTGTTCGAGAACGGGGCTGTTGCAAACCTTACAGCAAGCAGAATATCTGCAGAGCCAAAGAGGAAGCTCCGCTTCTTCCAGAAACACGGTTACGTATCTGTTGATTTTGCCGCGCGGGAAGTAACTGCACTGCAGCTTAAGGGCGGTTCTATTGTTCCCGTACCGGTAAATGTTCTGGAGAGTGATGCCCTCACAGCTGAGATCAGGAGTTTCCTGAGTGCTGTAGCAGACAATACACCTGTTGCAGTGTCCGGCAGGGAAGGGCTGAAGGCTCTTACTGCTGCAGCAGCAATTCTGGAGAAATCCGAGAAGAGTATTCTCAATCTCCCATGAGGCTGCTTATATCCGCAGGGGAAACTTCAGGAGACCAGCGGGCAGCGGAGGTTCTTACCGCTCTGAACAGGACTGATACGGTAGAGGCCTTCGGTCTCGGCGGAAATATGCTTGCCGCCGGGGGAATGAAAATCACCCATCATCTGAGCAGTTATGCAGTTATGGGTTTTGGAGAAATACTGTTTTCCCTGGGAAAATTTCTTAGACTTGAGAAGGATCTCAAAGCTCTGTGCCTCAGTGAACAACCGGACTGCATTCTTCTTGTGGATTACCCCGGATTCAATATGCGTTTCGGCAGGTGGGCAAAGAAACACGGTTTTCCCGTTGTGCACTACGTCGCTCCGCAGATGTGGGCCTGGGGTCCGTGGCGGGTACGCAAGCTTAGAAAAAGTACACACATTCTGCTTACACTGTTTGCCTTTGAAGTGCCCTTCTTCGAGGAGAGGGGGGTCAGGGCTGTGTTTACAGGGCACCCTCTCAAAAACAGTATTCATCCACAGTTATCAGGGGGAGATGCTCTGGGGCTGCTTCCCGGAAGCAGACATCAGGAAGTTAAAAAACTG
>JAGGYZ010000274.1 GCA_021162285.1 Candidatus Fermentibacteraceae bacterium | reverse complement strand
GTACCGTAGGAATCTCTGTTCCCACCGGCAGCAGACTGCACCAGCTTTGCCGTCTCGTGTTTCACGACTTCTCTGGGTCCTTCTTCACAATGAAAAAGGCAATTACAAACTTTGCCACAGCGAGCAGAGTGAGAACCAGACCGGTAATTGTAACACCGTCAAGGTTTTCAGGAGATGAAACCACCAGACGCATGGCAAAAAAGCTCAGACCAAGAGCAAGAAGCAGCGTGCCGTGTGTGAGATTTCTCTGCTTCGGAGGTGTGGACTTTTTCCCGCTCTCCTGGTTGATGGTTGCAATCAGCTGATCAAGAACCTCGGGAGATGCATTGCTCTGTATGGCTTTCTCGATGACCTGATACTTTGCCAGTTTCCTTTTGTGGTACACGAACAGGGCAACTACAATCACTGCTGCAGGCAGCCCTATCGATGTTGTTATTGCAACAATCGGTATCAGTACTTCACCCATTCTGCTATCCTTTCTTTTCAGGTTACATACACAAGGACAGCCGCGGGGTATCTGCTGTTACACTTTGTAACCCGGTAGCAAAATCCGTACTTAAGAACAGTTTGAATCCCCTGGTTCGAAAGCTCCTGTCTCTGTCAGCTTAATATGCAAAACTTTCTCAGGTGGACAGGTGATTTCATAGAGAGACATCCCTCCCTATTTCCAGTTTTCATTCTGCTCTGTTACCGGTAAGCCAAGCCGGGGTTCTGTCTTTTGTCTGTCACCGGGAAGTTGACTATCCAGTACAACTGTACATATATTGAATTTTGGCGTTTTGTCTTTGCTGAAGATGGTTTCAGGTGGTTGCCTGCAACCCGGGTGTTGTTTCTCTTCAAGGAGGTCTCTTATGAAGCTTCTCAGTCTGTTTATTGTGGTGTCTGCCGGTGTTTTCGTGTTCGGTGCCTATGCAGCAACCCTGCCTGCTACTTCGGAAGGGCAAACCTTCCTCAGCCTGCCTGTGGTTCAGGATGCTGAATCCTCCGCTCTGGTATCTACTCCTCCACTTGCGAACCAGATCGATCAAAATCAGCCAAGCGCCACGACCTACATGGCTGCCTTCGCTCAAACCGATCTTGCCCAGTCTTTTCAACAGACAAACACGAATATTTCCGGTGCCGGAATCGCTTTGCACCCCGGTATAGGCAGCTCAGATAACGTTACGATACAGCTCTGGGCAGACGGGCTTCCCAACGCCTCGGGAACCATGCTTACCGAAGCAAGCGCCACAGGCAGCGCCGGGCAATGGGTAGATGTTTACTGGACTCCTGTTGCTGTTGTTCCAGGAACAACCTACTACCTTGTATTCACAGGCAACACCACACTGGGAATTGACGGTGACTTAAACAACCCCTACCCCTACGGTTGTGTTTACGCGAACTCAGGTTTTTCTCAGTTTGCAAACTACGACTACGCATTTCGTACATACTACGACGATGACACAAGTCTTGAACGCTATACCTGGGCAGGCGTTAAGGCTTCCTTCAACCAGTAAGTAATTTCAGCGTGTCACTGCCCCGTCAGGTCCGCCTGGCGGGGTGCTTAGTTTACCACGGCAACAGGAGCATCGTGTGCAAGGGAGTAGTGGCCGCTTGTAATAACGGTTTCTCCCTCTGTGATCCCGTCTGTAACGGAGACAAAACCTCTTCCGGCAGGGCCCAGAGTTACATAACGCCAGTCTGCATGCCCGTCTGTTACTGCAAACACCATCGGCCGGTCGTCACGGATAAGAACTGCCTGCTCGGGGATGACAAGAGAACCTTCGTGCTCGGCGAACACTATCTCGGTTCTGGCTGTGGCTCCAGGCCGGAGGTTCGGTATGTGGGGAACATCTACCACAACGGTACCCGAGCGGAAGCTGGGGTCTATTACCGGTGAGACCGACCTCACCTCACCCACCAGAACTGTGTCGTTCAGAGAAGGTATTATCACAAAGGCTTTCAGGCCGGGAGTGCACCTGGCAAGCTGCCTTTCATCAAGATTTACCTCCACCTGAAGGCTCCATGGATCAACAAGGGTTCCAAGAGGGGAGCCGGGGTAAACTGTCATCCCATCCTGAGCGGTCACATCGGAGATCACACCGTTAAAACCAGCGGCGACAGCAGAATTTCCGTACTGGGTTCTGGCACTTGAAAGGGATGCGGAAGCCGCCTCCAGGCCGGTTGTCTGTCTCAGCATGCTCCTTACGCCGTCGGTTATCTCACCGCGGTAGTTGTCTATCTCGAACTGGTACAGCGCCTGGGCATTTCTGTACTCGCTGTTGGCAGCAGACAGGTTGGACGCGTGCTGGCCGCTGGCCACTCTGAAGATAACTTCTCCCTCTGAGAATTCTTCACCCTCATACTCCGGTGCCTGAACGATCTGACCTTGTATCTGCGCTGTAAGTGTCTGCGTTCTTCTGCTGGATACCCTTCCAGTTGAGGAAATTACCTCGTAAAGAACATCAATGGATGCAACAGATGCTGTAACAGGAAGAGGAGAGGGCTCCAGGGTTTCTCTTTCAAGTTCTTCCTTGTCTCCGCATCCTGAGAAAAGAATGAAACTTACGGTAAACAGAAAAAGACTAATTCTCCGGAACATGATTTTTCCTCCTCCGGGAAGTGATCTGAATAAGAGCCGGCAATGTAACAAGCACAAGCGGTGTTGATATAACCATACCGCAGACCACTGTAAAAGCCAGAGTTCCCCACAGATCCTGGCTTGAGATGGGCCACAGAACAAGGGGAAGCAATCCCAGAACTGTAGTGGCTGTGGTCTGCAGAATCGGTCTCAGTCTTTCTCCTACAACTTCATCTACCGCTTTGCGCAGGTCCATACCTGCCCTTTTCTTTTTTTCGAAACTGTCTATTAAAAGAATTGAATTGTTTACCGCGATTCCGACAAGGAAAACACTTCCAACGTAGGCTTCAGGACTGAAAATCCTGTCAAAAGCCCAGAACCCGGCTGCAACACCCACAAGAGCCATGGGAATAACCGCCAGCACGTACAAAGGAGCCGTAAAGCTTTCAAAAACAACGGCGGTAACAGCAAACACCGCGAGTATGGCCAGGGCAACCAGAAGGTTCATGTCCATACCTTCTTCCTCTGCAAGCCAGTCCGGCAGGAAGGTTGTGTCTTCGTACACTCTGTAGCCTGAAGGAAGCTCAAGGCTGGTCAGCAGAGAGTTACGGAACCGGGCAGCCATTCTTTCCGCCCCCATGAACGAGTAGGCGACTGTACGCACATACTCTCCGTCTTCCCTGTTTACAGATCCCTGAACCCCTACGGTATCGATGCTTATTATGTCGCGCATTCTCATAAAACCGTCTCTTGCAGCTATTCTGCTGTCAAGAATTTCGCTTAGCTCCGGGTCTTTCTGGCCTTCCAGGCGGAAGGTAAGATCTGTTGTCTGATCGCCTATTCTTATCTGAGCTCCGTACCCGCCGGCCATGTTGTACCTCAGAGCCATCACAAGCTGGTAGGGATTTATACCCAGATCGGCAAGCTCTATTCTGTCAAATACAATGGCCAGCTGATCTCTGTTCGCCATTCGCGTGTTCCAGTTTATATCTACCTCTTCCACTCTGGGATGCCGTTCCAGGAGTGTTTTGAGGTTCAAAGCAATACCCCGGAGGCCTTCGTAGTCAAAACCCCTCAGTTCCACAGTCTGCATCATTCCGGCACTGCTGCCCGGGTTGTTCCAGTACGCCTCGGGGCTGATACCAGCAACGTATATTCTCTGAATACCGCCAATGGTGGTTGCAAGGGCAACAGCTTCAGACTCTATCTGCAGTGCTTTTCCATTCAGCAGAGATTCCTGATCAAACAGGGCGTATATGTTTCCACTTTCCCCGTACACATTTGTTCTTGTTGAAACAATGCCTTCCCGCCCTGCGACTATTTCTTCAAACCTGGTGGCAACTTCATCGGATATCTCCTGAGGTGTTCCAGGTGGAAAAGAGTAGAACACTATCAGGTAATCCCTCTGACCCCCGAAATTCCATGTTCTGCCGTGCTCAACTTTGGCAAGCAGGACGTAAACCGAGCCTGCAATCAGAAGAACTGTGAAGATCACAGGGATCCAGGGCTTGTGATGAAGAACTGACACTGCCTTTGCAAGTGCTCTGTCCCACTTTCTCTGGCGGTACCAGCTCCCTTTTTTCCAGTGCCCTGCTATGGATGGAACGAATGTGAGACACACAGCGTAGGACGCCATAAGGGTTGCTGCCACTGTAAAAGCGAAGGGTCTGTAGTAAATTCGCAGAACGCCCTCGCTTGCGAGAAGAGGTACAAGTGCCACAAGGGTGGTCAGTATACCCCCCAGTACAGGCATCGCGACTTCTTTTGCCCCGGTTGCAGCAGCTTCAATGGCATTCATGCCCTGTCTGCGCCTGTAGGCGATGGCTTCCATAACAACAACAGCACCATCTACCAGAAGGCCAAAGGCAATCGCAAGGGCACTTAGAGTGAGCACATTGATGCTGTATCCTGCCAGAAACACAGCTGTTACAGCAAGAGCACTGCTAAACAGTATGGAGCTTAGAATAAGCGGGGTGGTAAGCGGGCTGGGGTTCAGAACAAGAAGGATCAGCATTATCAGCGCCAGTGAAACAAGCGCTCTCCAGGAAAGAGCTCTGAGGTCGTTTGTAATGTCTTCTGTACCGTCTTCGGTAAGGTCCAGCATTATTCCTTCAGGAAGGTCCTGCTGTATCCTCTCCACCTCCTGTTTCACTGTGGCTGCAACCCTCACTGCGTTGCTGCCTGCAGTACGGTCTATCTCCATGGTTATCTGGTCAAGACCATTGTATCTGAAAATAAGCCCTGAGTTCTCGGAGTAACTCTGGTAAATTCCGTGGGAGATATCGTCCAGGGTTACAAAATCTGTGCCTGACCGCTTTACAACAAGCTGCTTCATCTCCCACAGAGACACTGGGACACTTGAAACCCGCAGCACTGCTTCCAGTGCAGTGAAATCTGTAACTACCCCGACATTTCTGTCTACAATGCCGTTCTGGATCGAGGAAACAACCTGAGCAAGGGTTAGGTCCAGCGACCTGAGTGCCTCCATGTCCAGATCTATAAGAACTTCCTCGGAACCCAATCCTTCAACTATTACAGAACTCACCCCGTCTATTCTTTCAAGGCGGGGAACAACAATGTCCTCAGCAAGATTTTTAAGGATGGATTTCTCCGCGCCGGTAATTGCGTAGATCAGAAAACCCTCGCTGTCCATTTCCCGGGGTATTGCCTGCGTAATTGTGCTGGCGGATACATTTCCCGGAAGGTCGTCCCTTATCATTGAGATCCGCTCGGTGAGCTCCATGGATGCCACATCCATATCGGTACCCTGGGCAAAAGAAACCGTAACTACACTTCTGC
>JAGGYZ010000057.1 GCA_021162285.1 Candidatus Fermentibacteraceae bacterium | reverse complement strand
GTATCTGGAGTGCCTGGGGTTACAACACAGGCAACTGGAACGAGCTTGCTCCTCTGCTTTACGAAAACGGTTACGACACTGTTTCCTACTGTGCCGCATACGGTCTGGAAACCGATATTGAAGGTCTCAGAGAATGCTGTGAGGCATGCAGCGAGTATGGCATAGACGTACACGCATGGGTTGTAATGTGGAAAATTTCAAAATCCCCCGACTCTGTGAGAAACTGTTTTGAGGAACACAACAGGTTACAGGTTTCCCTCACGGAAGGGGAAGAAGCATCGAACTGGCTGTGTCCTTCAGACCCCGAAAATGTGGAATTATTCGCTTCACTGTGCGCGAATCTTGCCCGGTCGGCACCGGTAACCGGAATACACCTGGATTACATCAGGTACGCAGATGACAGGGTGTGTTTCTGTGACGGATGCAGAAGCAGGTTTTCCAGATGGTCTGGAAACCAGCGCTTTTCCTGGCCCGACGACTGTGCCAGAGGTGGAATTCTGCACGATGAGTACAACAGATGGCGCTCCCAGACCATTACCAATGCTGTTCAGGCAGTGAGGGATTCGCTGGGGAAGCTTAACCGGGTGGTGATGCTTTCTGCTGCGGTACTCCCCAGACAGAGGGAAATGGACTACTTCGGCCAGCACTGGGAAAACTGGGCAGCTGACGGTCTGCTTGATTTTGTTGTTCCCATGAACTACACCATGTCTGACTCCGAACTGATCGCATGGAGCGAACCCCAGCTTGAACTGGCAGGGGAGGTACCTGTTTACTGCGGTCTGATAAACTACAGTGATGATTATCGCTGTTCCTTATCTGAAATAGAAACACAGAGGGAACTGAGCGAAGACCTTGGCTTTGACGGCTGGGTTCTTTTTCATCTGAGCAGTAATTATGTGGATATGCTCAGAATTCGGTAAATAAAATAAGATATCCCAGTTCAGGTTTTCATCTGCAGGTTTTGTTTTTGAGGAATATGATCCTTGTGTGTGAAAGCACTGTGTACCTTGATGGGTTGGAACTGCTATCAATTCTGGTAAAAGCTTTAATGGTGGCGACTCCAACGACAGAAAGATCGAACCGTATTATGGAATGTCTGAAAAAGGTCTTGGCTTTTGCAAAAGATCTTTAAGGTCTCGGGATGCCACCAGCCAGATTCTTTCAGTGAGTATTTCACCGTAATCGTGTGCAATGATATTCCTTAATCCTATTACGGCTTTCCAGGGGATTTCTGTAAGGTTGTCACGAAAGGAGTCTGATAACCTGCGAGCAGCTTCTCCAATCACAAGAAGCTGTCTTTCAACGGCGTATCTCAGTATCTTGTTATCTGAAAATTCTTTGAAGTCACATTCCTTGATGAAAGAGAGTATATCTTCTGCCGCGGAGATTATGTCCAGAACAAGAGCCCCGTCCCTTTCCTCAGGAAGCATAAAGAAGAACCCTTTCCTCTAAGATTCTTTTTCTCCTGAGGGGATTCCTGATGGCTTTTTCCTCAAGAAGGTCAATCCTGGTTCCGGTGAGTTTTTCCAGTTCCTCTTTGAGTTTAAGTACATCCAGATAGCTTAGTTGAAGATTGTCATCGAATACAACAAGGAGGTCAAGGTCGCTTGCGGAATCGGCCTCATTCCGGGCATAGGAACCGAAGAGGTACATAGTATTGATTCCGCAGGATTCGCAGAATTTCCTCAGCTTTTCTATGGTTTGGTCACTGATTCCCATAAGTACCTCCCTTACTAATATGTGCAAAGGTATGACATAAAAAAACCGCCCCTTGGGACGGCTTGTCTCTTCTGGCGACCCTGACAGGAATATCTTCGAAATCCTTAACGCTCTGGTTATCAGGAATTGCCTCTCTGAAGGGGATCATGTGATATATCACAATGGCTGGTAGCTCTTGCTGTTCAGTATAAGAGCTGTCCTGCCAGCCCAGCCGGGCATTTTGAAATGAAGAATGCGAAACCTCATTTGGGGAGCTTTTTTTTCCGATGGTTGGTAGTGATGAGGGTTGGTGGAATCAAAAGTAATTGAATATTTGGAGCACTTGACGACGACGCAAATATACATTACTTTTTGCGTCGAAGTATGGAGGTAATTATAAATGGAATCAGTTACTGATAAGGTTCTTAGAACAATACGTGGTCATGGACTGGGTTGGGTATTCAGTCCCGCTAATTTCTCAAATATCGGAAGTCGCTCTGCAGTAGAAAGTGCTTTGCGACGTCTCAAGAAAGAGGGTGTTATCAGAAATATAGCTCGCGGTTTGTATGACTATCCCCGAAGGGATCCTGAATTAGGTATTCTCGCTCCCTCATTAGACAGGATAGTCAAAGCTTTGGAAGCTCGGGACGCTGTCCGTCTTCAGCCTTCAGGAGCTTATGCAGCAAATCTTCTGGGTTTCTCCGGTCAGGTTCCGATGAAATTGGTTTTCCTGACTGATGGTCCGATGAGAGAGCTGCAGGTGGGCAAACGAACAATTCAATTGAAGCATACCTCGCCCAAAAACATGGTCACTGCCGGTAGAATCAGCGGAACGGTCTTCCAGGCACTTCGCTGGCTGGGGAAGGACAATGTGGATGATAATGTAATTGCTGCACTGAACGACAGACTGACTTCTAAAGAAAAGGCGCAGCTGGTAGCGGATATAAATTATGCGCCAATTTGGGTTACGCAGATTATTAGAGATATAGCACGAGAGAGAGAATCCTGATAGACAGATATCTTGTAAAATCACAAGAGTTTCGACGCAGGATCTGTGAGGAAGCAGAGGCAAAAATGAATCTGCCAGCCGTTTCTCTTGAGAAAGATTTCTGGGTGTGCTGGATCCTGAGTAAACTCTACAGTATACCGGAGTGGAATCAGAATCTTACTTTCAAAGGTGGCACATCTCTCTCAAAATGCTGGGATTTGATAAGCCGGTTTTCCGAAGATATCGATATTGTAATAGATAAGGGATTCCTGGGGTTTGGAGGTACTGAAAGTCCTGAGGAAGCTCCAAGTAATAAGCAGAAAAAGAAGAGACTTGAAAACTTGAAACACATCGCACACAAAAGGATTCATGAGGAGCTTGCTCCTCTCCTTGAAGAGAAGATTAAATCAACCCTCCGGGGTTCAGATAACTGGGAACTAACTGCAGCTTCCATCGCTGAAGACCCGTATGGGCAGACGCTGCTATTCAGGTACCCGTCTGTTTTTGATGGAGGGAAATCTTACATTCGTCGAGTAGTCAAGATTGAGATGGGGGCCAGATCAGACAATGAGCCTTTACTGGAGGAGAATATTCATCCTTACATATTTGATGTATTCCCTGACGTTCTCGGTCCAGGTGATGTGCGCGTAAGAGCTCTTGCTCCGGAACGGACATTCTGGGAGAAGGCAATGCTTCTGCACGAAGAAAACTTTCGTCCTCCAGACAAACTACGGAAGCCACGTATGGCTCGACACTACTATGACCTGTGGTGTTTAATTAACAAGGGTATTGGAGATAGAGCAGTTAAACGCCATGACATCTTCGAGCGTACAGCAATTCACAGGCAGATTTACTTCAGATGGGCCTGGATGGATTACAGTACGCTCAAAAAGGGTAAACTTAGAATAGTACCAGAGGCAGATCAGGAAGCGGAGTGGCGCAGGGATTACGGTGCCATGCAGAATGAGATGTTCTACGGCTATGTACCTTCATTCGATGAAGTTCTTCGAGTTGTCTCAGAATTCGAGCAAGTGTTTAACAGAGACTGAAGTTATCAAAACAGGGAATTTATCTTGCTTCTGCACGATCTCAGCAAACAATAACAATACGGTTCTGACTGGATTGTCCCAAAACGGCAGGAACACCTGGGAATATCCTGGGAAAGTGCCTCTAACAGGGCAAGTCGACTATTGTTCGTGTGCTGTTTCCCTCCGGGATAACCATTGACAAAAAGGAACGTGTTGGAATACTATCTGGTGCCCTTGAAATGGGGCTTCTTAACATGTTTGAGGGAGGCGATTATGGTTTGGCGACCCCAACGATAAAAAGTTCGAACTTTTTCATTCATTGCCTGAGGGGAGTTGCTTCCTTGTAATCATGCTCTTCGGCTCTGTATAAAAGGGATTTCCGGACTCCGGAACCGTAACGGACAAT
>JAGGYZ010000214.1 GCA_021162285.1 Candidatus Fermentibacteraceae bacterium | reverse complement strand
GGAATACTTTCCTGCATCGATGGAACTGAAATCTGAGCTGTCTGCAGCCTGTTCCCACTCACCCTGTGTGTTCCGCAGGAAGTACCGGAGAGTTCCCTCTGCTGAACCCACAACCAGCCCGTCGTTCCACCGGGCAGGAGCGGCAGAAGGTACCAGGGGAAAACCCTGCAGGGTCTGCCAGCTTCCTGTAAACCAGCCGTCGGCTCCTGTGAGATAGTAGACAATCCCCTCCACGGTGCCGGCCACAAGATCAGGAACACCATCTGCGTTAACATCTGCAAGGGTAAGGTTGGGATAGGTTCCCGGTACCGGAGGCAGGTGAAGCACTTCCAGCGAGTCTGAATCTATCCGGGTTTCGTAAAGTATCCCTGTTTTTGATCCGCACACAACAACATTGTCTCCGCCGATATTCACCACCACCGGGGAGATGTTACTGACAGGTGTGGTGTTCTGAACGGTGTTCAGCACAGACCACTGCCGGATAGGAGAATCCGGGTCAGCAGATGAAGAATAGAAACTCAAACCGTCAGACCTGGTTCCAACAGCCAGAACAAGAACCGAATCTTCAGACATGAACAGCACAGGGGAGCTGAACTGCCCGGCATTCATTGGAAACTCCAGGCGGGACTGATGGATGAACGGCATGAAACAGGGTACCTCAACAGAACCTGTGTTCCTGAAAATGAGAACACTTCCTGCCTGCGTACCGGTAATCAGATCTGCAATACCGTCACCATCAACATCCCCGAGAGCAGTTCCTGCAGGATCATTAACGCTGAAACCCTGTGTAACAAGTATCGTGGAATCTCCACTGAAGACGGTGAGAACACCTTCAGCACTGAGGAAGGATGAATCGGGAGAACCGTCATTGTTCACATCGCAGGTCACTTCTGCAGACAGACCATTCCCGAACTGCGAGGTCTCCTGCCACAGCGGCGCAAGAAAAACCCTGCTTTCAGTCACAGATTCCAGAACAATATCTTTCAAGCCGTCAGAATTTATATCCGCAAACCCGGGTATCACCGGCGCTGCTGTATTCACATCCCGGTACACAAGGTCTGTGAACCTTGTGGCAAGGTCAGCGCGGATCCACTCCGGGCACAAAAGAATTGACTGCAGCACAGCATCAGGCAGCACTTCTGAATACCCTGCAGGTGGGCCCCCCACCGCCGGGATCACCGTTTCAAACTGCATCGTCTCCAGGGGGTCGGAAACAACAGCCCAGGCATACCCGCCTGGCGGTACAGTAATATCACCGGAAAAAGTGGTAACAAAAATCACAACTACTGATGCTGCAATCATTTTAAACCCCCCGCCCGGCAGTCGATTGTTGACTGCAGGTCTGTATTGTTTTACAATGCTGTTTGATAAGATGCTGATGTTAACATACTTTTTCCATCAATGGAAAAGAATTGGAGATGCCATGAAAACACTTGTACTTATGGTTCCTGTAATACTGGTTCTCGGTTGCGGAACAGGGGAGGAACTCCCGGCTGCAGACACAACTACAGATGAGAATTCACCGGCAGAGATCGCAGACTCCACGGAACCGGTAGATACTTCTGCCGTGGAAACAGACGCACAGCCTGAAGAGACTCCCTCTGAATCCGACAGCGTAACGGAAGCAATTCTCTACACGCTAAAACCCGGGATCGCCGGCGTTTTCGCAGTGGGAAGCAGCGAGCATGACACTTTTGAAGCATCACTTGTTTACAGCAACGGCACTATCGAAGAAATCGAGCTTATGGCTGAGGGTATGGCTTATCCTGCTCTGAAAATGACTTTTGAAGATTCAAGCAGTATCCTGCTGGAACTCAGCGACACCGACCGCACAGTTTGCAGGATCGATATAAATTCGCCTCTGTTCAAAACCGAAGAAGGCGTGGGTATCGGTTCTACCTATGATGACCTGCTAAGCAACTACTCATTCAACGGTATTTCATGGGGCGACAACGGTGATCCGCTGGTTGTAGTTGAAGATGCCGGCATGTCTTTCCTGCTGGACCCGGGAGACTGGTGGCAGATGGGCGAAGTGCAGGGAGAGATTCCAGGAGATACTGAAGTTACATCGGTAATTATCTGGTAGAAGACAATGGCGGCAAGTCTTTACCTTTACGGGAAAAGGCATTATCTATTGGACGGCTAGATAATTACTACAGGGAGAAATACTTGTGATCAGCTCTGTTACAATCAAAGATTTTAAGTCTATAACGGATGTCACTGTTGATCTTGGCCAGATCAATGTGTTTATAGGAGCCAACGGCAGCGGGAAAAGCAATATTCTTGAAGCCATTGGCGTTCTCTCTGCAGCAGCCTCTGGTGTGGTTGATGATGAGTCTCTCCTGCGCCGGGGGGTCAGACCCGGTGTTCCCTCGCTTTACAAAACATCTTTCCGTAAAAAGCGAATCTCCTCTCATATATTTATTGAGGCTAAAAACAGCGATGCTGAATACTCTGTGTCCCTGAACAACACTCTGAAAACACCGCAGCCCTGCTGGCTTTACAAGACGGAGAACCTGAGAACAGGGGGAGAATCTGTTGTCAGCAGAGGAGTAAAAACAGACAAAAACAAGGAAAGAGGTCTCGCTGCCCTCAAAGCCGTAGACTTGAGTGTTGCGGATCCTGCAATGAAACTTCTCTCTCTGCTATCGAGTTACAGCATCTATACTCCCTCGACAGATATTCTTCGCGGTATCCAGCCGGACAGCCAGACCAGATCTCCTGTAGGGCTGAACGGAGGAAGGCTGGCGGAGGCAGTAAGAGACATTCAGATCCTTGCAGAAAAAGACGACTGTTTCGAAACCGTTTACGATGATCTTCTTCAACTTATTGACTGGGTTTCGAAAATCAGTGTCTCCGATGAAGACAAACGGCTGCTTTCTGCGTCTATATCCCGACCACGAAACCTGCTTCTGTTTGAAGACCGCTTCATGGTCAGAGGCAGAAATACACTTACAGCTTTTGATGCAAGCGAAGGCGCACTGTATATACTGTACATGACAGCTCTTGCCGTTCTTCCGGAAGCCCCGGTGTTTCTTGCTGTAGACAATATGGGTCAGTTTCTTAACCCGCGGCTGGCAAGAAAGCTTGTAGACAACCTCTGCAAGTGGACTTTTGATCTGAAAACCGGGAGACAGTTCGTTTTTACCGCCCACAATCCCTCTGCCCTGGACGGGCTGGATCTCACCGATAACAGAATAAGACTGTTTTCTGTCAACAGAAACAACAGGGGGTTTACTACTGTGACAAGGGTAGAACTGCCTCCGGATAAAGACTGGCCCCTTTCACGGCTGTGGGTTAACGGAATGATACAGGGCATTCCTTCCATCTGACATGAACCTCAGAATTGGCATTGTCTGTGAAGGCCCTACAGATTTCATTGTAATACAAGCCGCTCTGAATGCTGTTATCTCTAAAGATTTCACCGCCACTCTGCTTCAGCCGGAAGATACTCCGAAGTCAAAAAAGCTGGGAACGGGATGGTGCGGTGTTTTCAAATGGTGCCGTGATAACCTTTTTTCAGAAAATTATCAGGTAATAGTACTTCGCAAAACATTCCATGCTGTCATTATACATCTCGACGCCGATGTTGCAGAAAAGAGATTCAGTGATTGTGGCCTGGATTCTCCCGGACTTCCCTGTGTCAGCCCGTGCCCGCCATCCGGAGACACTGTGAAAAAGCTTAAGAATCTGTTAAAGTCGTGGATGCCAGGCAATCCACTGGACAATAGAACCGTTATCTGCATCCCGTCAGTGTGTACTGAAGCCTGGGTCGTAACTGCTTTGTATGGGAAGTTGAACCCGGATATACTGACTGAAATCGAGTGCAATGAAACAGTAGAGAACTATCTCGCAGGCAAACCGGCAAGGGAAAGACTCATTATTCCGAGTACCCTGAAAAAGCGTACTGAGCGTTATCGCGCTAGTGCCGTGAAAATCAGTAACAACTGGGACATGGTTACAGAGCACTGTTCCGAAGCTAAAAAGTTCGAAGATGATATTAGAATCCTGCTGGCGTTAGATCGTCTTTGACCTCTGGTATCCCGGACAGTATTGGTAAGAATTTACCTGCTTCACAAAGCAGCAGAGGGCAGTTTCACACTTACTTCGTTGCTCCAGGAAAAGCAAGAGCTTTCATTTGTTGTTTTAACAGCGTAGTACCATGTTGCCCCGGGCTGCAGATCTTCGTCGAGCCAGGTGATTGTTGTGTTTTTGTCTATAACCACAAGAGCAGTTGCTGAACCGGTATTGTTCTTTATGTTTGACGCTGCAGACCGGTACAGGGTATAGCTTGTAAAATCGGCATCGGGGCACATTGTCCAAGACAGTTTAACAGTGGTGGAACCGCTGGCAACTCCGGTGAGAGCAGAAGGTGAAGGATTGTCGGGCTCAAAGGGGTTGTCTGGTCCACAAGCTGCGATCAGAGCTGCCAGTAAGGCAGATAAAACAAGTCGTTTCACAACAACCCCCTTGATAAGTTACTTAATCAGTAAAATCGTTCTCATCTCTGGCATTCAATTTGTACTCATCATAAGAGTAGAATACAACACCAATGACCTGGCTGTACGTGTCACCAATGGTAGTACCAAAACCGTACAGTTTTACCATGCCCTGGCCTGAACCATCATCTACCATGAATTCGCCGTGGGTGTTTGGATCAGTGGTAACCGTCACATTGCTGACAGCTGCAAACACGCCTTCCCACATCTCGGATGCAATACCCACAGTGCTGATCTGTTCAAGGTCAGGAATAGTATGCCCTGATTCGTAAAAATCCACAGACTGAACTACTACTTCGGTAAGACCGTAATACTCCTGTACATAACCGGAAACTACAACGCTGTCTCCCCGCTCAAGATTATCCATAATGCCATCGTATCCAAAAAGAGCCAGACCTGACCATCCTCCACCTGACGGATCTTCAATTGATGCAAGCTGCGCATCAGCCACACTTGTGTAAAACTCTCCCGCAGCTGCTGTTACTATTCCAGTAACGGTAACATCCTGTCCGTTGTAGGGAGACTCATCAGCCTGACCCTGTATCTCGTAGCAGGACAGAGCATCTCCGCCACCGCCACCGCCTGAAGAATCAGGGGTGGTAATGGTTGCCTCGTTGCTCCATGCTGTGAGCAGAGAGCTGTCTACCGTTTGAAGAGCGTAGTAGTAGGGTGTGTTCCAGTCGAGGCCGCCGTCTGAGTATGTGAGGGTACCGAGGTCGGTTATGGTGGCAACTACAACTGCACTGGAGGGGTTGGATGCTATACCGGAACTTTTTGACCGGTAGAGAACATAGGAAGAAAAATCATCATCCGGGCACTGGGTCCAGGTTATTGTTGCTGTGTTGCCGGATACCGTAACTGTAATTGTTGAAGCTGTGGGATTTGTTCCACTTCCCTGTGGATTAGCCTCATCGCTGGCACAGGATGCCGCCAGGATAACAACCATGAGAACTGCTGCTGCTGCAAGGGATCTGCGTATCACTGTTTCTCCTTTCAAAATCAGGTAACTCTGGCCCACAGGCCGATAAGCACATTGCCTAACTGTTAAGTATAATTGACCGCACAACAAAATGGAATGGAGACGAAATGTACTGCCTTCTGCTGGCTCTTTCAGGGCTTGTGCCTCCTGTGGCTGCCGAAATACCATACACAATTACCACCCACGGGCACTCGCGGGTCGACGATTACTACTGGCTGAACAACATTGAGGATCCTGCTGTAATGGAGTATCTGGAGGCAGAGAATCTCTACGCCGACTCCATGATGGCTGGTTCCGACGATTTAATCGAAACAATCGTATCGGAACTTATGGAAAGAATACCCCGGAACGATTCGTCTGTTCCTTACTACAGAAACGGTTACTGGTACTGGAGTGAATATCTGCCGGACAAAGACTACAGTGTAGACATGAGACGCCTGGATCCCGGAGGCGAGCCGGAAGTTCTCTTTGACGAGAACATCTATGGGGAGAAGTACGACTATTTCAACCTGGAACTTATGAGTGTAAGCCCAGACAACCGCACTCTGGCGTGGGCGTTCGATACCACTGGCGGCCACTGGGACACACTTGTTTTTACCGATATACACACAGGTGATACTCTGGACATTGTACACAATGCTTCAGGAGACCTGGCCTGGGCGGCAGACTCCCGAATGGTATTCTACGGCTTGAACGATGCCACCGGAAGAACAGACCGGATCATGCGGCAAACAATAGGCTGCGACGATCAGGTTTGTGTTTACACCGAGGACGACCCCACATTCTGGCCGTGGATCTCCAATTCATCAGACAGGAAATGGATTCTTCTGGGCGCTTCAAGTACACTTGAGTCGGAGTACAGAGTGCTTCGTTCAGATGCCCCCCGTGACACTTTTGAGCTTGTACACCCAAGAACATACGGGCTTGAATACTACATCTACCCTGCAGACTCCGTTTTCTTCATACAAACCAACCTCAACGGTGAAAACTTTTCCATAATGAGTGTTGCTGCTTCCAGCCCTGAGATCGAAAACTGGAGAACTGTAATACCTCACGACAAGAATGTTTTGATTGAAGACATCGATATTTTCAGCAGCCTGCTTGCTGTTTCCGTAAGAACCGGGGGGTTGAAGAAGCTGTACCTTGCAGACCCGGTTACCGGTGATGGTGTTTACGCTGACCTGGGCGGGGAAGCCTCTACGTTCTTTACCAGTGCAAACTTCTCTCCCGACGCTGACTCCATCAGGATGGTCTTCACTTCCCTTACCACACCGTGGTCTACGATCTCGTACAGCTTTTCCACAGGAACCATAAATATGCTTAAAACAAATTTCGCTGGAGACAACTTTCAGCAGGAACTTTATGAAAGCTCAAGGGTTACTGCAACTGCCTCCGATGGAACTGAGGTTCCAATAGATCTGGTTTACAGAAAAGATCTGTTTGCAGAAGGAGAGAACCCGCTTCTGCTATACGGCTACGGCGCTTACGGCTCCAGTATGGATCCTATGTTCAGCTCAAGTCTGCTTTCTCTTCTTGACAGGGGCTTTGTTTACGCGGAAGCTCACGTTCGCGGTGGAAGCGAGATGGGCCGCTACTGGTACGACCAGGGAAGAACGATGAACAAGATGAACACTTTTACAGACTTCATCGCCTGTGCCGAATACCTGAGAGACAACAGCTACTGCGACCCGGGCAACATCTTCGCCATGGGAGAAAGCGCAGGGGGGCTGCTCATGGGAGCTGTTACAAATATGCGGCCCGACTTGTGGAAAGGAGTGGTGGCCGGTGTTCCATTCGTCGACGCACTTACAACTATGCTTGACCCCAGTATTCCGCTGACAACAAATGAATATGACGAGTGGGGTAATCCCACTGAAAGTCAGGAAGCCTACGAGTACATACTTTCGTATTCCCCTGTGGACAATATCAGAGAAGTGGAATTTCCTGCAATGTATGTTTTTTCCGCGCTGAACGATGCTCAGGTCGGTTACTGGGAACCGGCCAAATGGGTTGCCGGGATCAGAAGGGCGAACACCGGAGATGCTCCGGTTATCTTCCGAATCAAAATGGGATCAGGCCACAGTGGTGCTTCAGGACGGTTCGGCTGGCTGAGAGATACTGCTTCAAAATACGCATTCCTCCTGAATCAGGCGGGGATACAGAACTGACACAGTGCTGGATCAATTCCAGCTGTCATCACTGTAGAACAGACTGGAAACAGGTTCGATTATTCTTCGTATGGTAGCCTTCTCTGCCGTTGTAGGATTGTTCTTCACTGCCGGGTAGACAAGCCACGAGGAATTCTCCGGATGTACAACTATACTTTGCGGGGACAGGTACTGAACGAGAACTGTATTGGGCTTTTTGTACTCCACCAAGCTTGCGCACTGCCTCTGGCGCGTAACAAACATTTTTCAACCTCTGTTTGCAAAGGCGCTCCCTAAACCTTGCTGTCCTGATACCAACTCCAGGGGCCTCGACAATCTGCTCATCCGTCCAGCCTGAAACTCCTTTACCTGTTTAACAGGAGCCTGCAGTAGCATCAGAATCAGCGAAGAAAAGGAAAATGACGAAGCGGGGCGAAGACGGCACTCCATTACATTGTCTTTCCACTCTGCTGACAGATCTCAGCACCTTATGCTTTGACAGATGCAGGATGGGTGATCCTGGTACTGGCATAACTGTAAATCGATTTACCGAGGCCACTCCATTTCAGGATCGAGTATTTAAGCTGTTGAATCTGCAGCCAGTAACGTGAAGCTCATAAATCAACTATTCTACTGCACACAATGGAGATATCTACGATTCAAGCCTGAAGCTACAGACTAATCAAGCAGACAGACTGTTGAACTGAGATGCCCACTTTCATCCGCACAACTATCACATAAATACCTGATGGGACAAATCCGGTTGCACTACCTTTCTGTCCGGAAGAATCACATGACGCAGAGTATGCCCGATCACAACTGAACCACATCATGCAGCAATAACACAGATATAGCTAAATCAACTTTCTGCCGGTCTTCCATCGTCATCAATGGCATCCGAAGATTACATAAGACTCTCCGGTTCCTTGACATATCTTGTTTCAAGCTGTAGTATCCATATTATCGGAACTTCCGAGTCGTTCCGAAACGCGAAAGGGATGGAGAAATGCTGAAAGTGATCGGTAATACGGTGACAGAACTTGTGGCGGAACAAGTTATACATGTTTCAACAAAGAAACATGTATGGAAATTAACGCTTCCGCTTGCGGAACGGGTAGCGCAGACTATCTTTATAAAAAATGCCGATCCAATCAAATTTGGTTCCCGCAGGAAACGAGAGGATAAACTGCGAATCACATCAAATTTGATTGAATCTGTTTTCAAGGCACATGAAAATGGATCGCCGAATGTAAAAAAGAGGCTGCAAGAGTTTCTGATGACCAGCATTTGTACTCCGTATGCTACCATGCCGGAAACGAAGTTATTCAGGGAAAAATATGGTATTTCACCACCATCATTCCTGACAATATCACCATACGGAGGCTGTAATCTAAAATGTAAAGGCTGCTACGCTGCCAGTGCTCCCCTGGACATGCCCTTTCTGTCAGCCGACACATTTCAGTGGGTTTTAGATCAGAAGCGAAAGGATTGGGGAAGCTGGTTTACAGTTGTGTCAGGAGGAGAACCCTTTCTGTGGCATGACGGGGATGTGGATCTTATAGAAATTGCAGCCCGTAATCCAGAGCAATATTTCCTTGTATATTCAAACGGTACTCAAATTGATAAGACTACTGCCGCGCGGCTTGGCGAAGTCGGTAATATCACACTTGCCATCTCTGTTGAAGGGTTTGAGAAAGAAACAGACTGGCGTCGAGGGAAGGGCACATTCAAGAAAATCCTCACTGCTTTTGACAACCTGAGGAACAGCGGTGTACCTTTTGGCATTTCCACCACTGCGGTACCGGAAAACGCGGAATTGGTGCTATCGGATGAAATGGTCAAATTCTTCTTTGAAGAACAGGGAGTGCTGTACCAGTGGCTGTTTCAGTACATGCCCATTGGCAGAGGAGTGGATACAACGCGTCAAATTTCCCCTGAACTCAGGAAATGGATGTGGAAACGCGAGCAGGAACTCATTTATGACAGACATCTTTTTCTAGCGGATTTCTGGAACGGAGGACCGTTCTCTTCAGGATGTATTGCTGGTGCCCGCAAGGAGGGATACATGTATATCGACTGGAACGGCAATATTTATCCGTGTGTATTTGTGCCTTACTGGAAGGACAATATCCATACCCTCAAGTCGTCTGGAAAACCTCTTAGTGATGCAATTTTTTCAGATCTCTTTAGAGGAGTAAGAGACTGGCAGTGTTCTTATAATTACTTGAAGCCTCCCCGTGAGTGCGGCAACGAGATCCGTCCATGTTTCATTCGCGATCATCATGATAAGGCGAGGAATGTTATTCTGGGCACGAATGCCACTCCGTCCAGCAGTTCAGCGGAACAGTCTCTCACCGACAATGACTATATCAGTTCCATGAGAGAGTATGATCTTGGGCTCGCAGAGCAGCTTGACCCCATCTGGGAAGAGTATTATCGTGAAGAGTGATTTGAATAATATGAACAGAAATACATTATCGTTTTTCCTGAACCGGCGGGAAGTGATAGAATTTTAAACCAGGTAACGCTTGACAGTATTTACAAGGATTTTGAGCAGCTTCTTATCTCATCTCATTACAGTACACATACTGTCAGAGCTTATCTCGGTCAGCTCCGGGCGTTTCTTAAGGTAACGGCGCCCAAGTCTCCTTCAGAACTTTCCACGAAGGAAATAAAAGCTTACATTGCCAATCTGGTCAAAGCTGGAAGTTCTCGTTCAATCATTGATCAGGCTGTAAACTCATTGCATTTTCTGTACTCAGAAGTTTTCAAGCATCCAGTTCCTCTCCGGGATATGCAAAGACCGGTCAGTAAGAGAAACGCTCCCGTTATTCTTACCGGCGAAGAAGTCTGCAGAATCGCCGATGCAACTGAAAACCTTAAGCATAAGCTGATAATACTGCTGGCATACACTGCCGGTTTACGGATATCAGAGGTTGTGAACCTTCAGGTACGTGATTTTGACCATGACAACCTCACTATCTCTGTCAGGGGAAGCGGCACAAGACGGAATCGTACAACTATCTTTTCTGAAATTCTCCTCTCTCCTATTCAAACTATTACCCAGGGTAAAAATCCCTTCTGTTACCTGTTCACAGGCTATAAAGGGAAACCTCTAACCCCCAGAGCCGTATCCAAGTTGTTCAAGATCGCTCTTGAAGCATCAGGTATTGGCAAAACAGCCACACCCAGAACTTTGAGACACTCATTTACAGCCCTGATTCTTGAATCCGGTGTTGACCTGAAGATCGCACAGAAGCTTCTGGGGCACACACGATCCGATGTTACTTCGTACTACAGTAATCTATGGCTGAATCTGGATCCTGATTCTAAAATCGAAATGCATTCGCAATAAAAGGAGGAAAATAATGTTTGATTTAATCAGAAAATCCCTTCTCACCGGAATGGGACTCGCTGTACTTACAGCAGAAAAAGTTGAAGAGTTCACAAAGGAACTCGTTTTGAAGGGTGAGCTTACAAAAGAAGAAGGAAAAAATCTTGCGAAAGAGCTGATTCTGAAAGCGGAGCAGTCATCAAAGGAACGACGCGAGCTTGTAAAAAAGCATGTTCATGAAACTATATCCTCCATGGACATTGCCACAAAGGATGACATTGCCGGGCTTTCCCGGAAAATCGATGAGCTGACAAAGCACGTCGATATCTCATGAATTCAGATACCTGCATGATTTCTTCTGCTTCACTTTTTGAGTAACATATAAGATGGCCTTCAATTACCGGGCTGTAGACAACTTGAAGCGATCGCATGAAAACATGGTACGCTACCGGCAGATACTGTCTGTGCTGATAAAGTATGGATTTGGGGATGTTTTCAGCAGAATTCGCGGTGAGCGTTTTTTTGAAGGCCTGCTCAGGGCGGCATCAAAAAAAACCAGGTACAGAATTAAAGAGTTGTCAAAGGAAAACCGCTTGAGAAAAGTCCTGGAGGAACTTGGCCCTACTTTTGTTAAAGTGGGCCAGGTTCTTTCTACAAGACCCGACCTGGTTGGAACGGATCTGGCAAAGGAATTTGAGAAACTGCAGGATAATGTTTCCCCGATTCCTTTCAATGATATTCGAGGAGTTGTAGAAGAAGACCTGGGAGCTCCGCTTGATGAAATATTTAAGAGCTTTGATACAATTCCTCTGGCAGCAGCCTCTATAGGCCAAGTTCATCGTGCGCAACTCACAAACGGGCAAGATGTTGTGGTTAAAGTTCAAAGACCGGGTATTCACGAAATAATTAGAAGTGATATTCATATCATCCGGCATCTAGCATCGATTGCCGAAAAACACATAGAAGAGTGGAAAATTCAACAGCCTACCAGGATAGTTGATGAATTCGCGCGAATGATAGAAAAAGAGCTGGACTACAAACTGGAAATTGCCCACGCGGAGAGATTCGCTCATCAATTCGCTGAAGACAAAACAATTCGCGTTCCCGGGGTTTTTCCTGAACTTTCCTCCCAGCACATTATAACCATGGAATATGTTCGGGGCATTAAAGCTTCCGAAATCAGCCTTTTGCACCAGTCCGGTCTTGATTGCGCTCTTCTTGCCCGCCGTGGAGCAGATCTTATAATGAAACAGATATTCGTCCACGGATTCATCCACGCAGATCCCCATCCTGGAAATATTTTATTCCTGGAGAACAACATTGTCTGCTATCTTGATTTTGGAATGATGAGTCGGGTAAGCAGAAAACAGGCGGAATCTCTTGTGGACGCAGCTACTTATGCCATAAAGGATGATGAGGTCAGGCTGACTGATATCATACTGAAAATTGTTAACGGTGATCATACACCGAATCGGAGTGAACTGGAAAAAGATATTTCCGAATTACTTGATCGCTACCTTTTCAGGGAACTTGAATATCTGAACATAAGCGAGATTCTTTCAAACATCATGACACTGATAACAAAGTATCATCTGCGTATTCCCCCCGATTATTACATAATGGTAAAAGCCCTTGCCACATCCCAGGCACTGGGTAGAAAACTTGATCCGGGATTCAACTACACAGAAGCCCTGAAACCTTTCATTTCTCGAATCAGACTCGCGAAATTTCTGCCTGACCGCATTATTTCTGAATTGTTTAACCTAACCGGTGAATCCATAAATCTTTTGAAGGAGATCCCAAAGGATACCGGCACAATCCTTAATCGATTCGCAAGGGGAGATGCTGAAGTGCAACTGCAGCACAGAGGGCTGGAGACCATGCTATCCACTCTGGACAGAGTCAGCAACAGACTCTCCTTCGCAATCATTGTCGCCTCCCTGGTTATAGGCTCCTCAGTAGTCGTATTATCAGGTGTACCTCCTAAGCTCTATGGTTTACCTGTTATCGGCATTATTGGCTATGTCATTGCTGCATTGATGGCTCTGTACCTTGCATTTACAATACTAAGACACGGAAAGCTGTAGTGTCGATTCCCGTTCATAAAAACAGCTTCCAGAACAATCCATAGTGGCCCGGGTTGTCAACACAGTTAACAGTCTTCTTTAAGGGGTTCCTTTCCTGTCTTTTTTGTCTTTTCGGCCGCACTGGAGCGGAAAGACGACTGGTCTCTTCCGCTATCATGCTGGTATCTTCTGATCTTTGTCATTCATGTGGTAACCCTCGGATGGTGTCTTCTTACCCAGGCTTGAATGTTTCCTTTCGTCGTTGTAAAAATCAAAGAACTTCTCAAGATATTTCGAGCTGTGTAAAAGTCTTAGTAATCATTGAGATACATGTATTCATGATAAGTGGGGTAACCCTTCTGAAAGTGAGGACAGCCCACCAGTACATCCTTTCATATTTCCCGGTAGACAATATCAGGGAAGTGGAATTTCCTGCAATGTATGTTTTTCCCGCGCTGAACGATGCTCAGGTCGGTTACTGGGAACCGGCCAAATGGGTTGCCGGGATCAGAAGGGCGAACACCGGAGATGCTCCGGTTATCTTCCGAATCAACATGGGATCAGGCCACGGCGGTGCTTCAGGACGGTTCGGCTGGCTGAGAGATACTGCTTCAAAATACGCATTCCTCCTGAATCAGACGGGGATACAGAACTGACACAGTACTGGATCAATTCCAGCTGTCATCACTGTAGAACAGACTGGAAACAGGTTCCGTTATTCTTCGTATGGTATCCTTCTCTGCAGCTGTGAGGTTGTTCTTCCAGAGTCTGGCAAGACTGGCTGAGTCCTGCTTGAACTCGTGGTATACATCACCCTGAACGATATTGTTGTTCGGATTACAGAAATAGTTGATCTTTGTTTCTACTTCCGGTGTCCAGGAAAGACCCAGGCTGTTGTACAGATATCTGAATCCCGAAATGTAATCAACACTGAGATCCTCATGCTTTGCCACCAGCCATTCCGGATGATTTTCTGTGTATTGATGGATAACCTGATGGAACACTTTCCAGCACAGGGCTGCGTCCTCAAGCACGTAACCCTTCGGTCTTTCCCGAGATGCAATTCTTTCCCGAACTTCATTTTGTATTGCTTCAGGAAGGGTTTCCATCAACCATGGCTGATTTGCAAACTCCTCCACATGCATTGGCCAGTTCAGCCGCCTGATGCTGTGCACGTATGCCCCCGGATGCCTTACCGTAAGAACAACCCGGCTTTGAAACTGCTGCTCAAACCATTCTGCAGACATTAAGGCAGTGGGGTCTTTGTACAATGGCGCGCGGGTACCTGATATGTAGCCAGCTGTTTTTGCAAGAACTGCACCAAGTTTACGTATCTTGTCTGCAGCTGTTTTTCCACCTTCGCTGTGATTCAGAATTTCGGAAAAGGTCTTCTTTTTTACGTAGCTTTTCATAGCACTGTCTTCTTCAGGAAGAAGTTTTCTGTAGTGCCTCTTTAGCGGGTGTTTGCTGAACATGGCGGGAAACATGCAGTTAAAAGGTTCCCATACAAGAAACAGCTCCCTGGAAAGGCAGAGCATCTTGCCCACCCACGAGGTTCCGGTTCTGTTACCGCCGGTTACAAGTACAGGTTTCATCCG
>JAGGYZ010000238.1 GCA_021162285.1 Candidatus Fermentibacteraceae bacterium | reverse complement strand
TGATGATATTCTCCTTTGGAAACCTGCTGATTGCCTCATCTTATCTGGAGTTTTTTCTCAGCTGGGAATTTATGACCATATCTTCCTTCCTGCTGATACTCAGAGGTCAGAGGGCACAGAGGGCTTCGTTGATGTATATGATCTTCTCAACGGCAGGTGCCTACCTGCTTATGATCGGGTTCAGTTTTGCTCCGGTATTAACTTCCGCCTCTGCTCTGATGCTGTCTATTGAGAATGTGAACCTGCCGCTTATATCGATAATAGTGCTGGCAATCGGTTTCATGATTAAAGCCGGTTCCGCAGGTGTTCATATCTGGCTGCCGGAAGCTCACGCCGAGGCTGAAGCAGATGTGTCATCCTTTATCTCGGCGATACTTCTTAAAGCCGGTGTGCTGGGGCTTTTGATGGTTGCGATTTCGTACATTGCCCACGCACCTTCTTTCCCGGTGTTCTACTGGATTGGCTGGATCGGAGTGGTAACTGCCCTGGTGGGTGCATTCATGGCTTCATTCCAGGAAGATGCCAAGAGGCTGCTTGCGTACTCAAGCATGAGTCAGGTCGGTTATGTGGTGGCGGCTCTTGCCATGATAACCCATCTCGGCCTGGTCTCGGCACTGTATCTTGCATTTAACCACATGATGTTCAAGTCTGCATTGTTCATCGCCATCGCAGGTGTCTACTACAGAACGCACACAAGAAAGATGTATGAGATGGGCGGCCTGATTTCCAGAATGCCCTGGTCGTACATTACCGTACTTATTTCCATAATCGCTGTGTCCGGTGTTCCGCCTCTCTCCGGTTTCGGAGCCAAGTGGCTGATCTACACGGCATTCATCACAAAGGGATGGTACCTGCAGGCAGGTGTTCTGTTCTTCGCCTCTGCCGTCAGCTTTCTCTACCTGTACAGGCTGATACACACCATATTCCTCGGTCAGCTCAAGTACGAGCATCAGAACATCAAAGAGGCTCCGGTGTGGTTCATTATCCCCCAGTACATATACATGGCCGGGATAATGGTAATGTCCGCGTTCCCAAGCCTCATCATCAGACCGCTCAACGCAATTGCGGAGCGGTTCTTTGATTCGTCTATTCAGATAGACGGATTGAACATCATCAGTGCACTGGGGAACTGGAACGGAAACCTGATAATGCGAGTGACAATGGCTGTGTTCGCGGTGCCGTTCATCTTTCTGCTTCTCTTCAAGGGCAAAAGTCAAAAGGTCAAGCAGTTTAACATTGTGTACGCTGCCGAGAGACCTGAATCTCCGCAGACAACCCATGTGGCTCACAACATGTATGCCCATTACAGGAAGGCGCTCGGCAGGTTGACCCTGCCGAGAATACAGTCTTTCTGGGAGGGTACTTCCGAGTGGGCTCACTCATTCGGTGATTTCCTCAGACGGGTCTACACCGGAAACGGGCAGACATATGTTCTACACATAATAATGTATATCGTTGTGATGTATGTTGTAATGGGAGTAAAATAATGACTATGACGGTAGCTTTATACACAGTTATTTCTGTGACTGTTGCAACGGTGTATGGACTGACACTGGGTGGAATTGTTCGGAAACTGTACGCTAGAGTTCACGGAAGGTTTGGTCCTCCAGTCTGGCAGCCGTTTCTTGACATCATACAGACCCATGGCAGGAGAGTGTCTGTTTCTCACGGAAGGATGTTTTATCTGGGGCCTGTGTTCAGGCTGGCTGGAGGGCTGGGAACCTACCTGTTTATTCCTGTGATCTTCGGTTCCGCAGTGTTTTCAAACTTCTCCATGTCGGGAGACCTGCTTCTGGTGATGTACTTCATATTTTTCGGTCAGCTGGGAATGGCTCTTGGTGCAGGTCAGGGAGGTCACCCCTACTCTCCCATGGGAATTGCCAGAGGTCTTTCTCAGATGTCTGCCTTTGAAGTTCCTTTCTCTCTGGCTGTTATCGCTGTTGCGATACAGTACCATTCGCTGAATATCACTTCGATTGTTGCGGCACAGCAGGGTGGTTTTATGAACTGGACGCTGTTCACCAACCCTCTGGCTGTGATTGCCGCAATGATCTCAATTCTGGGAATGAATATGCATGCTCCATTCAGTATCGTTATGGCTCCCCAGGAGATTCCGATAGGTCCTCCAATTGAGATGAATGGTAGTTTTTTAAGCATACTGCAGACGAACAGAGGTCTGTTCGCCGCGGCAAAACTTGTACTGTTCATGAACCTGTTTTTTGGTGGAGCCACCAATATCATTGAGATGATAGTGAAGACTTTCTTTATCTACATGTTCTCTGTGTTTGTCGGTGCGGCATATCCACGGTTCAGGCCGGAACAGTCTTTCCGGTTCTTCCTGAAATGGCCTGCCCTTATAGGAGTACTGTCCATAGCCTACATAGTGTATCTGGGGGGAGCATCGTGAACAAAAAGCACATTGATGACATAGAAAAACAGATGAAGCTGGCTAACGAGGGTCTTCCCGAGTGCGAACGCTGTCTGTTTTCAGATGACAGACCCTCCAGTGTTGAAGCATTCAACAAGTACTATGAAGGGTTTCTTAACTGGGCCAGATCCCGTTCTCTCTGGATGCTTGCTTTTGGTACAGGCTGCGGTGCCACAGAACTGAGGCCTCTGATGACCTCCAGATTTGATATGGCGAGGTTCGGTATTTTCCCCAGGCCAACACCGAGGCAGGCTTCGGTGTTTGTTGTAGGCGGTTATGCCTCTATCAAAACGATAAAAAGAATCATCAGAAGCTACGAGCAGATGCAGGGTCCGAAGTACGTGATCGCACTTGGAAGCTGCACCATAAACGGCGGAATGTACTACGACAGCTACAACACAATAAACAGACTCGATTACTACATTCCTGTGGATGTTTACATTGCCGGCTGCATGCCTCGTCCTGAGGCTCTTATCGCCGGGTTCAACAGGCTGAAAGAAAAGATAAGAGCCGGAGAATGCGAAGGAATGAACGAGTACACTGAGAAGTTTGACTGGTACAAGGAAAACCAGAAGCAGATTATCAAGGACTGGAACATGCCGGACTACAACTGGTAATGGTGGGAGCAAACATGGAGCAACTCATAAGAAAGATAAAGGGTATGGTTCATCTCAAGGCCTACAGGAAGCAGAGAGACGATCTCTACTTCATCACTGTGGAGAAAGCACAGCTTGAGATGATTCTTTCCCATTTGAAGAAAAATGAAGGATTTACTCATCTGGCTTTTCTGCAGGCTGTAGATTTTATTGAAGACTCCCGTTTTCAGCTTACCTACATGCTCTACAACTACGAAACCGGGGTAAACCTCGGAGTTCTGGTTCTTATAGACAGAGACAAGCCGGAAATGAACTCAATACACAAATTGTGGGCTCACGGCTGGCAGTACCAGAGGGAATTACATGAACTGTACGGAATAGATTTTCCGGGTTCCCCGCGGGTTCACGAATCTTTTGTTCTTGAGGGCTGGGAGGAAATGCCGCCGATGAGAAGAGATTTCGATACACTGGAGTATTCGGAGCGAACTTTCTTTCAGCGTCCAGGCAGGTCCACAAATGACCCGAAGGAATACATGAAAGAGAAGATGTACAAAAACTATGCTGCATCTCCCCGGATAAGGAGAGATGATGAGTAATTTATCCAAAAGCAAGTACAGGGGTTTTGAGGCAGACAGGTCCAAATATCCTGTGGAGGAGGAAGGTAAACCTGTAATTGACCTTGAATCCCATAAGTTTACAAAGATATGGCAGGGTCCGCAGCACCCGGGTGTTACCGGGAACATGGCTGTTGAACTTATCATCAACGGTGACGAAATAGTCGACGCGAAAGCTCACATGGGCTATCTGCACAGATCTTTTGAAAAACTGATGGAAAGGCGAAGATACATCCAGTGTTTTCCTATAGTCTGCAGGATATGTGTGCCTGAGCCTGATACCAATGAATACTGCGTTTCCGCTGCCATGGAGGATCTTGCCGGGATAACTGTTCCGGAGAAAGCCATGTGGCTCAGGACTCTGAATCTTGAGATGTCCAGAGTCGGCAGTTTCCTTATGTGGATAGGTGGTCAGGCCGGTTCTCTTGGAATGGGCGCCATCAGTCAATGGACAGTTGGCATGCGTGATTACTGGCTGGATCTTTTTGAGGAAATGACAGGTGGTCGCGTTTACCACATGTACATGATTCCAGGTGGTGTAAGGAAGAATCTTCCAGACGGATTTAAAGACAGAGCACGAAGGCTGATCGTTAAAACCAGAAGGCTGATGCAGGACATTGACAATACGTTTCTCTCTAACGCCATCATAAAGTCAAGGCTGCAGGGGCTGGGAGTAATTTCACCGGAGATGGTTGATGAATACGGCATTGTAGGTCCCAATGCCCGCGCAAGCGGCAGGGAATACGATATAAGAATGAACAATCCCTATGTGTGTTACGACAACCTGGACATCAAGATGATTACAGCCACTGAAGGTGATGCCTACGCCAGAGCACAGGTCAGGTACAGAGAACTGAACCAGAGCCTTGATCTTGTAGCTCAGATTCTTGACAGGATACCTGAAGAAGGTGCCATACAGGCAGAAATGCCCAACCTGCTTCACTGGAAAATCCCGCAGGGACAGACGTATGTAAAGGCGGAGTCAACCCGTGGAGAACATGGGTTCTATATGGTTTCTGACGGTTCGGAAAAACCCAGAAGAGTGTTTGCCAGAGGTGCAAGTTATACCCATGCGATTTCCGTTCTGGAAAAACTTGCGGTTAACGTGAGCGTCTCGGATCTCGCGGGGCTGATGGTGTCGCTGCACACATGTCCGCCGGAAATTGAGAGGTGAAAAAATGAAACTGAAAGATGTACTATCACCTTTAAGAGTATGGGAAAGGGCTGCGAAAAAGCCCATGACCATCAAAGACCCCATAAATGACAGACCCGGTGCGACAAACTACAGAGGATTTCACAAGAATGATTTCAGCAAGTGCATTGGGTGCGGTACATGTGAGGAAATCTGCCAGAACGCTGCCATCGATCTCGTTCCTGTAGAAGGCCAGGAGACTGTTGAAGGAGACAGCGGACTGAGACCGATGATCGACTACGGACGGTGCTGCTGGTGTGCTCTGTGTGTTGATGTGTGTCCTACCGGGGCACTTACAATGTCCAATGACTATACGTGGATAGCAGACAACCCGGAAGACTACAGGTTTGTTCCGGGAGCTGATAAAACAAAATGGCAGGAGTCAGAGAAAGGCTATACCAGATCACCTGACATACAGATAATCGACTACGACCGTGTGGATATGCAGGAACTGGAACCTGAGGAGAGAGACAAATCCTTCATAGAGATAGTTAAGGGATACAACAAAGAGCAGGCTATCAAAGAGGCGGAAAGGTGCCTTGAATGCGGTTTGTGCATTGCCACATGCCCCGCCCACATGGACATTCCCGGTTACATCGCTGCAATCAGAGATGACGACATAGACAATGCCCTGAGAATACTGTACGAAACAAACCCGATGCCGGAGATCTGCGGCCGTATCTGCACGCACAAGTGTGAAACCGCATGTGCCCTTCACAACAACGGAGACCCTCTGGCCATCAGATGGCTGAAGAGGTACATCGTCGATCAGGTTCCCGCAGACAAGTACAGTGAAATCCTGGGAACTGATCATCTGGAAGATGAGGTTCTGAACAGAAAAGTTGCAATTATCGGAGCCGGTCCCGCCGGGCTGTCCGCAGCTTACTATCTTGCCATAATGGGTTACAAAACAAAGGTGTATGAAGCCCTCCCGGGTCCTGGAGGTATGGCCAGGTACGGTATTCCGGAGTACAGGCTTCCTTACGACCAGATCGACAAGGACATAAACTACATCAGGTCACTGGGTGTTGAGATTCAGTTCAATACCCGTGTGGGTACAGATATCACACTTGAAGAACTGCACAGCAGCTACGATGCCGTGTTTGCCGGAACCGGTCTTCATCTCGGAAGGAGCACAAGGGTTCCGGGCGCCGACAACAAGAGAGTTTATTTTGCAACCGATCTTCTTCGCGAAGTAACTCTAGGCAACGAGATAGACGTTGCGAAAAACATCGTTGTTATCGGCGGAGGTAATGTGGCAATGGATATTACCAGAACTCTTGCCAGACTGCAGAATCAGAAGTACGGAAAGGTACAGATTCTCACAACATGCCTTGAAACTGAAGACATCATGCCTGCAGATGTGGAAGAAATTGTTGAAGCAAGAGAAGAAAAAGCCGTTATTGACCCCGGATGGGGCCCCAAAGAGATAGAGATCAGAGACGGAAAGGTCTACGGACTTCACGTGGTGAAGTGTCTTTCCGTGTTTGATGAGAACGGCAGATTCAGCCCGAAATTTGATGAGGATCAGAAGAAGTTCTTCAAGGCTGATATGGTTGTGGAATCAATCGGCCAGGGTATGGACCTTTCTTATCTGTCCGAAGGCATCAAGTCAGATCTGAAGTTCAGCCCAAGAGGCAGAATTGAAGTTGACGACAGCTTCCAGTCCAGCCTTCAGTGGCTCTTCGTCGGTGGAGACATCATACAGGGCCCCGATGTGATACACGGGATTGCCAACGGTTACATTGCCGCAAAGGGTATAGACACCTATCTAAACGCTGAATAGGTAGTAATCCCGCCCGGGTATGCCCGGGCGGGTCAGTTTACAAAACCAGGCAGCTATCAATTGACAGTAATGATAATCTTCAATAGGGTTACTGCTGTGGTGTTTCCACACAGTTTCATCAGGGAGGTTGATATGCGTAGAGTATTGATTCTGTCAGTTTGCAGCTTGTCGTTTCTTCTGATATTTGCATGTAACGATTCCACAGGTCCTTCGGTTGGGTTGCCTGATGGAATGGAATTTGTATCTATTTCTTCAGGCTCTTTTCAGATGGGTGCTCCGGAAGGTGAAGCTGGCTCAAACGGTGACGAACGACCGGTTCATACCGTAACCTTCGAGTATTCATTTCAGATAATGACAACTGAGGTTACACAGGGGATGTGGGAAGAACTCATGGGCAGCAACCCGGCTGTAGATAATGGTGTCGGTTCTGATTATCCGGTTTACAATGTATCCTGGCAGGATTGTCAGGAGTTTGTTGCCGGGATGAATCAACTTGATCCGGAATATGCATATCGATTACCCACAGAGGCGGAATGGGAGTACTGCTGCCGTGGAACATCATTCACAAGATACTACTGGGGTGATGATCTTCAGGGTCTTTTGATCCTGAACAGTGCATGGTTTGAATACAACTCCGGGACAGAGACTCATCCGGTTGCTCAGAAGAATTCCAACTCCTGGGGTCTGTATGATATGAGCGGGAATGTGTATGAATGGTGCCAGGACTGCTCTCATTTCAATTATCAGGGGGCTCCTTCAGACGGTAGTGCCTGGGAGAATCCGGCTGCTTCGGACCGCGTAATCCGCGGAGGCAGCTGGGATACGGAACCGGAAGGGTGTCGCTCGGCATTCCGTGACCCATCTGATCCTGATTCCGGGAGGAGTACTGTTGGTCTCCGCCTGGTGAGAACAAAGCGATAAAAAGGTAAACTTCAAATATCCTTTGCAGACCAACTGAGTTTCTTAACATAGTAAGAGCCGGGAAGAGTTAACTATCCAAGGAGTAATCTGATGAGTCAGTTCGATGGAGTTACGGTGATCCGAGAGGCAAATTTCTACTTTGAAGGTAAGGTTTCCAGCAGAACTGTGGTTTTTGCCGATGGCTCAAAGAAGACGCTGGGAGTAATGCTTCCCGGTGAATACACATTCAATACCAGTTCCCATGAAACGATGGAGATACTTGCAGGAGAGCTTGATGTTGTTCTTCCCGGAGCAGATTCAGCAGTTCCGGTAATCGGTGGTGAAACCTTTGAAGTAGCTGCAGATATGTCATTTACAGTAACAGTAAAGGCAGTGACCGACTACTGCTGCTCTTACTCTTAGGAACAGGGGGAGCAATGGAGCGAAACAACCTGCTGAAGTACGCGAATCTGTTTAGCGGTTACACTGAACTGCGCCTGCAGGAGAACCGCACAAGCAGAATTTCGATAGTTGACGGAACTGTGATGGGAAACAGCAGCAGCTCGAACAGCGGTGTAAGTGCCAGAAGTTACAAAGGCGGTTCGTGGGGTTTTGCTTCCAGCCCGGAGACAGACAACGAGGCCATAGAGCATGTTATAGAAGCAGCCACAGAAAACGCTGTTTTCCTGGACAGTCATCTTAACAAGGGTTTGCAACAGTTGCCGGCGAGCAGCGCTGAAGGTACATGGGACTACTCCACGAAAAAGGCTTTTGTTTCCAGGAAAGACAAGATAGATTTTGCCAGGGAAGTAGACTCCTATATTTCGCAGAAGTTCAGAAAATTGTCTACCAGAACAGTTGTAATCCACAACCTGGATATGGAGAAGCAGCTGATTACCTCTACCGGCTCAAATGCATACTCAATGGTTCCAAGATCCATCATGTATGCCATGCTGACGGTTGATGCACCAGATGGTCCTGTACAGCTTTACGAGGCAATTGGCGGACTGGGACAATTTGAGGATGTCTTTGTCAAACCGTCAGACTGCTACAGGCAGATTGATTCCCTGTATGAACACCTCCTGCTGAAAGCGGAGGGTGTTTTTCCTGAGCCGGGGATCAGCCAGTGCATTCTGGATGCCGATCTTGCCGGCATACTTGCCCATGAAGCAATTGGTCATACAACCGAGGCAGACCTTGTTCGCGGAGGGTCTGTTGCGGCGGACTACATGGATCAGACTGTGGCCAGCTCTCTTGTTACACTTGTGGATTTCGCCCATACTGCCATGGGGAAGACCTGTCCGGTTCCCGTTCACATCGATGACGAAGGAACTCCTGCAGAGGATGTAACGATAATCAGAGATGGTGTTCTGAAGAGCTACATGCACAACAGAGAATCTGCCATGGAATTCGGTGTAACACCAACAGGAAACGCAAGAGGGTACAGTTTCAGCGATGAACCTATTATCAGAATGCGAAACACTGCGTTTCTTCCCGGAACATCAAGTCTCCAGGAGATGATTGAGTCCGTGGATAACGGCTACTATCTCGTGAAGTCCAGCAATGGTCAGGCTGACTCCACCAGCGAGTTCATGTTCGGTGTTGTTCTTGGATACGAGATCAAAAACGGTAAACTGGGAAGAGCACTCAAGGATACAACCATCTCAGGTGTGGCGTTTGATATGCTTAAAACTGTAACAGCTATTTCCGGTGAGATGTCATGGAACAACGCAGGGATGTGCGGAAAGAAGCAGATGATACCTGTTGGAATGGGTGGTCCTGCCATAAAATGCATGGTAAATATTGGAGGCAGATAATGTCCGGTATGAACAAGGTGTCAAAGCTTTACATTGAAGCTGTTCTGGAATCCGGCATCCAAAAGGCACAGAGCAGCCTGCTGTTTACAAGGAAAACTGAGCTGAATGCTGAATCTGGAAACATTTCTCTGCTCAGAACAACAGAAGATGTCAGCCTTTCTCTCACCGGCATTACAGAAGGCAGGAAGGGTTCGATTTCCATAAACAAAACCGACAGAAATTCCATTGAAAATTCCATTGCAGAACTGGTTGAAATGATAGATGCAGGTCAGGCAGACCCGGCGAATGAGATAGCGGAGTTTCAGCAGTCGGAAGAATTCAGCCGGGGTTCTGAAGAACCGGACATGGATCTGATGTACACAAGGCTGAATGCATTTCTCCAACGCAGCAGTTCCAGATATCCGAACCTGCTGCTGGAACAGGTTATCCTGGACCATACTGCTCGGTACAGATTCTTCAACAACAGCAACGGTGTCGATTTCACATCCATGCGTGGTGCCTACAATCTGATGGTGATGTTCACAAGCAAAGACGGCTCAAACACATCTTCCTTCAACTACGCTGCAGTTTCTTTCCCTGATCTTTCAGAGGAGCTGCACACAGCAGGCGGGCTGGACAGACTGATGCAACAGTCAACCGAACAGACCGAAACGCAGATGATTGAAGGCAGTTTTGTGGGAGATGTAATAATTACTCCCGAGTGTCTGGGCGGTTTTGTTCACACACTTACAAGTTATCTTGGTGATCATTCGCTTGTGACACAGGTGTCCATCTACAAAGATATGCTTGGAGAGGTTATTGCCGATAAACGGTTGAGTCTTCATTCAAGACCTGTTGCAGATGAACTTGCTGGTGGGTACTTTTTCACATCAGACGGGTTCAAAGCCGGGAACAGCACGATCATCGACAGAGGAGTGCTTAACACCTTTCTGCTTAGTCTTTACGGTTCTCTTAAAACCGGGGGTTCAAGGGCGGTGAATTCAGGTGGAAACTACATGATTGATCCCGGTGATACAGACTTCAGTGAGATGGTGAAATCCGTTAAAAAGGGTGTTTTGCTGTGCCGGTTCTCAGGTGGAAACCCAAGCAGCAGCGGAGAGTTCTCAGGAGTGGCCAAGAACAGCTACTACATTGAAGACGGAGAAATAAAATATCCCGTTTCCGAAACAATGATAGCAGGTAATCTCAAAGACCTGCTGAAATCGGTAAAACATATTTCAAAGCAGACGGTTAATGACGGTAACAGCGTTTTTCCGTGGATTACCTTCGGTGGAGTAACAGTTTCGGGTAAGTAGAAAAGAGTCACAGTGAGATACATACTGTTTGTATTTACCATAGTTACAGGCTCGTATGCAGTGCAGTGTTACTGGGACGGTGTTGGTCGTGTGGTGGCTGTGGGAGATGTGCATGGAGACCTGGGGCAGTTTGTAAAAATACTTGAGGATGCCGGGATCGTAGACGACGAAATGAACTGGATCGGTGGGAAAACCCATCTGGTTCAAATCGGAGATGTACTGGACAGAGGTCCTGATTCCAGGGCAGTAATGGACCTGCTGATCTCGCTGGAGCAGCAGGCTCCCCTGCAGGGAGGCTGTGTTCACTTTCTTCTGGGCAACCATGAAATAATGCTGATGAAAACTGATCTCAGGTATGTACACCCGGGAGAGATTGATTCTTACGGTGGTTTGAAGGAAATGGTCAGGGCTCTGCGGCCTGGCGGCGAATACGGCAGCTGGCTGGCCGGGCACAACACGGTTATCAGAATAAACAACGCTCTGTTTGTACACGCAGGGATCTCGGCGGATTTTGCCAGTTTTACAGCAGATTCAATAAACAGTATGGTCAGAAGAGAGATCAGCAGCAACTGGTCAAACCCGTCAGGTGTTCTCTCTTCAACCGGCCCCGTGTGGTACAGAGGGCTTGCTCAGGACAGAGGCAGCGAGGTGACAGAGGTGCTGGAAGAGGCTCTTGCCGTTAACTCTGCTGATATCATTGTGATAGGTCACACTGTAACCATAGAGGGCATTACAACACGGTTCAGCGGCAGAGTTGTAATGATAGACGCAGGGATGTCGGAATGTTATGGTGGTACTGCCCAGTATCTGGAGCTTGACAGCAAAGGATACAAGGTGTGCCTGCTGTAAGAAATCCACAGGCCGCCCGGGCGGGGCTTCATTAGACTGTAGTATCAGGATTGAATCGTAGATATTTCCGTGGTGTGCAGTGGAATAGTTGATTTTCGAGTTTCACATTACTGGAAGCATATCCGAGTAAGCAGCATTACAGCAAACAAGGCGCTCAATGTGCAGTAAGGGAACACTGGTATTTACAACCACATAATCGGCCAGGATGCCAGCGTATTATCGTCAAATAGTGCTTCTATTGCGTGCCACTGCCCGGCCCTCCGCATTTTCTTCGTTACACTATATTCCATTGGCATGCTTTCCATCTCGTCCGCAGGGCGCTGCTGCTCAATGTCGATTCTCGGACAAGCTCCCCGACTTCCAACTCGCAAGTTGGCTTCCTGCTGCTCTGTATCCTTCAGCAATAATTTCCTCTGCACGGTAAAAACCCATGAAATTGATATGCTGCAGGTCGGGCTGAATCAGTATATCCGGAGGATATAGTTC
>JAGGYZ010000014.1 GCA_021162285.1 Candidatus Fermentibacteraceae bacterium | reverse complement strand
TGATTAAACCTCTGGATGAAATCTCTATTTCTATCGCGAAGGGCTTTCTCCGGTTCAATACCGCTCTGCCTGGCTGTGTCTGATACAAGCTGGAGGATACTGCCTACTGTCTCCTCCGTCAGATCCTTTTCGTTCAAGAGATCAACTATCTCCTCCGTGTTTTGCTCTCTGGTTTTGAAAGGAAAACCGACATCGGATGCTCTCTGCTGGATTCGCCAGGCTTTCTGCAGTGCAGGCATGGCAGCGGGGATAGAGTCGAAGAACTTTTTCTTCTGGCTCTTCTTCTCCTGCGCTTTGATAGCCTCCCACTGCTTTTCAACCTGTTCCGGGGTCAGGTCAGAAGTTTCATCAAAAACATGGGGATGCCTGCGTATTAGTTTCTGTGTTATCTGTTCTGCAACATCCGCCATGTTGAAGATGTTCTGCTCACTGCATATATCTGCAGCCATTACAATATGCAGAAGAAGGTCGCCAAGCTCTTTCTTCAGATCATCCATATCGTCTTTGTCTACGGCATCAGCAACCTCATAGGCTTCCTCAAGCATGTACGGCCGGAGGGTTTTCAGAGTCTGGCTGATGTCCCAGTTACAACCGCCGGGACTTCTGAGTGTTCTTACAGTCTTAAGCAGTTCGTTGATAGCTTCAGTTGTTCTATCCATGTATGGCGCCGTAACCCATTCCCTCGCTGGCTTCCATGAACAGCTCGGAGAGAGTTGGATGAGGGTGGATAAAGTGCGCGGCGTCTGATGCCTTGATACCGGCATTAACAGCCATAACGCCCCAACCGATCAGGCTTGAGGTGTCTGCTCCAACTGCCTGAACCCCAATGATGGTGTCATCCTGCTCTCTGCTGATCAGTTTTACAAACCCTTCTGTTTCATTCATTCCAAGAGCTTTACCGTTGGCAATGTATCTGGAAATAGACACTTTTACCTTTTCTCCTCTTCGCTTCCATTCGTCTTCCCCCGGACCAACCATGGCAACCTCGGGAAAGGTGAAAATGCATCCGCTCATGGCGTCGGCATTGATTTTCCTTGGCACTCCGTTGAACATCCGGTGAACAGCAGCAAGCCCCTGGGCACTTCCTGCATGGGCGAGCTGCCATTTCCCCGTAGCATCACCAGCGGCGTACACTCCGGGAAGATTGGTGAGGTTGTTGTCGTCAGTTGTGATGTTGCCTCTGTCATCGAGGGCAAGACCTGCTTCCCTGAAACCGGAATCTGTAGTCCGGGGTTTTCTTCCAATGGCAACCAGCAGTTTCTCGGCTGTCAGTGTGGTACCGTCTTTCAGAGTTACAGAGGCTTCTCCTGATGTAACACTTACCTTTTCCGCAGGCTGACCGGTGTAAATCTTAACCTTTGCCTTTTTCAGAGACTTCTGAACAACGGCGGCAACATCGGCATCAACTCCAGGAAGTATATTGGGCAGCATTTCCACAATGGTAACCTTCACCCCGAAAGAAGTCATTATAGAAGCGAACTCACAACCTACAACACCGCCCCCTATGATGATAAGGCTCTCCGGAAGAGTGTCCATAGACAGTATCTCCCTGCTGGTAAGTACCCCCTCAATGTTCATGAACCCGGGTACCAGCGGAACAGAACCTGGAGAAAGAAGAATGTTCTTCGCAGTTAGTTCTGTGCCCCCCACGCTGATAAGATCAGCACTTTTAAAAGTTCCGTGGCCCCTGATAATATCTATTCCCAGATGGTCAAAGTGCATCTCCACACCTTTGCGAAGCCTTGTTACAACTGAATCCCTGCGTTTGGCAACCAGAGAGTAATCAAAATCAAGAGAACCCTGAAGGCCAAACCTCTTCGCCTTTGCCGCATGCCTGTACAGTGATGCTGAAGCCACAAGGGTCTTGGTGGGAATACAGCCCCTGTTCAGACAGGTGCCGCCAATTGTTTCTTTTTCAACCACAGCTACTCTGGCACCAAGCTGAGCGGCTCTTATTGCCGGAACATACCCGGCGGGGCCGCCGCCAAGGATAACCAGATCGTACTTCTTATCCATCTCAATCCTCTGTTCTGTTGATTGCCTGTGTTAATGTTTTGATACAGTGCGGGAAATATAAGACGAATTACCGCCGGAGTTCTGCCGGTAACCGTTGCATTCCCGGTTGGTCTTCTGTAGGATTATGAAATTACAGAGGAAAGGATGGAACTATGATCGGTTGTTTCCTGGTGGCTGCCGTGTTTCTTACAGGAATGGATGTTGACCTTATTACAGCTGACCTTCATGTTGAAACAGGTATGGCATACATCGAGCAGGGGCTTGTGGAAGAGGCTTTTGGTGAATTTACCACAGCTCTGGAACTGAGCGAGAATGCAGTTGAAGCTCATCTTGGTCTGGCAAGAATAGCTGTGATTAACTGCTCATGGGACAATGCCGTGAGTGAATACGAGACCTACATGAGCCTTAAAAGAAACGATTTCAGAGCTCCGCTGGAGTTGTCTGAGATGTTTCTTTCTCTTCGGGGCAAAGCTGTTGACGCTCTGGACTATGCAGAAGCTGCCCTTGCCCTTGCCCCGCTGAACAGCCGGTGCTGGATGACTGTTGCCGCAGCACAGGGCAGTCTGGGCAACACAGATGAAGCCATCCGGTGGTACACCCGGGTAATAATTGAAGACGAACTGCTTGCAGGAGAGGCAAGGGTAAAGATGGGCTCCCTTGTATTTCAACAGGGAGATCTTTCAGAAGCAAGGGAAATTCTGCTGCCTGCAGCCACAGGAGGCGTTTCTGAAGCTCACCATCTTCTGGCTCTTATCTATATGGAGCAGAACGACGATCTCAGAGCAATGGACAGCATCAACCGGTACCTGTATCTGGAGCCAAACGGTCTGTGGGCGGATTCTGCAAGAATATGCATGGAAGAGTTAGGCGCGGTAAACACACAGAACAACTGAGGGGAAGCAATTGCAAAAATACAGGGAGCTTGCAGAGAAACTGCTTGCGGGTTCAGAGGCAGATTTTGCCGAGTTGCACATAGAACAGACCGCAAAAACCACAGTGGCCCAGGCGGGGCTGAACCACACCAACAGCGGCCCTGTAGAGCAATTTACCGGCACGGCCAGGGTGCTGGTTGAAAACAAGTGGGGAATCCATGAGTTCAGCTCACCGGACCAGATGCAGAATGCACTGAGTCTTGCTTCATCTCTGGCAATGCACAGCAGACCATACCTGAATCCATTTCCGATTCTTCCACCTGCCATACGGGATACCTACAGCGACGACTCGAACGGCGTTCCTCTATCAGATGTTTCTCTCAGGGAGAAAACCTTCCTCTGCAGACACTACTGTGACCTGCTCGGGGCATCACTTACCAGAGGTTCAGTGAAAGTAACCTACGATGAACTTCTGCGTGACAAGGTAATTGTAAACTCATCGGGAACAAGCGTTCGGGAAGTGGAGAATCTGGGATCAATCAAGGCTCAGGCGGTTCTGCCTGGTGACTTTGCGGCCAGTGAACAATTTGCCGTAAGGGGATCCTTTGACCTGTTCCGGGGCAGAGAGAAACACATTGAAAGAATGAGTAGAAATCTTCTGACTAGAGCGAAAACAACCGGTATAGCATCGGGGACATACAGGGTAATTCTCGATCCTGAACTTACCGGTATTTTAATTCACGAGGCTTTCGGCCATCTTGTTGAGGCAGATTTCCTGGAGAACAACCCTGCAGTGGCACACATGCTGAGAACAGGCTCCGCGGTCGGTTCGGAATGTGTAAACATTATCGATGACTCCCTTCTGATGAACCATCCCGGCAGTATGAAGTGGGACGACGAAGGTACACCGGGCGCCAGAACAAAACTGGTATCATCGGGAAGAATCGTCAGCTGGCTGCACACAATGGAAACTGCTGCAAAATTCGACGCAGTTCCCACAGGAAACGCCAGAATTTCAGAGCACGGAAAACCGCCGGAAGCAAGAATGACATGCACTTACATGGAACCGGGAACAACCTCACTGGAAAAGCTCAAACTGCGTCTGAACAATGGGCTGTACCTCAAAGGGTTCATGGGCGGTGCCACTGATATGGACAGATTCAGTATAGCAGTACAGGAAGCCTGGGTGGTGAGAAACGGTACGATTCACAAACCCGGAACGCCCGTGGTGATCTCCGGGAAGGTAACTGATGTGCTGGGATCAATTCTTGACACCGGAGATGACCTGCAGCTTACAGGCAGCCTGTCAGGCTGCTCCCGCAGGGGAGGAAATGCAATCGCAGTAACCTACGGCGGCCCACACGTTCTTATTTCAGAAATGCAGGTCAGATAATGACTGTAAAAGAAACAGCAATGACAGGCTCCGAAATACTGGTTGCATGTGAAAAAGTTTCTACAGAAGCTGAAGTCACCGGGATAAAACGAAGTTACAGGAGTATGGAGTACAGCCCGGAGAGCTGCATTCCAGGGTCAGGAAAGAGAACAGGCTGGGGTCTCAGAATGGTGAGAAACACAAAGCTGGGGGTCGCCGGAGAATGGGGAATGATTGATCCATTCCGTCTGGTAGACAAGGTTATCGGAAGCTGCAGGTACGGCTCTGAGGCTGTATTCAGTTTTCCTGAAAACTCCCCTGAGTTTGATTCCCCGCCTGAGGGTGACGAGCTGAAACAGATGACCCACGAACAGGTTCGAAACTACCTTGATCAACTGCAGGAGGAAGTACAGAAAATTCACCCCCTTGCTGCTTTGTCTGCGAGAATTAAATGGGGCGGGAACTCTATCTTTATCCTGAATTCCCGGGGGCTCAGCGGATCTTACGAAAAGACAACTTCCCACTCAACTTTCTCTGTATCTCTCCCTTCAGACAACGGTCTGATTCAGTCGGTATACACCCTGAATACAGCAGGTTCACTGCCTGTTAAGGATCAGGTTATCGACATGCTCATGCTTCCTCTGCAGCAGGGAGATATAAAATCAGCAGGCACATCGGGGAAAAAGAATATTGTCCTCTCTCCTGTTGCATTTTCACTGCTTCTTCAGGCTGTAAGGGCAGGTGTCAGTGGAAAACTGCTTGCTGAAGGGGCTTCTCCCCTGGCTGGTATGGAAGGCAGGCAGGTGGTGGGAAGCAAACTCACAATCAGAGATCTTCCTGGCCTTAACAGTGGTGCCGCCAATGCTCCGTTTGACAGTGAGGGTGTACCCACCAGAGACAAAACCCTCTTTGAAAACGGTATCTTCACCGGTTTCATCCACGATCTGGAATCAGCTGCCGTATGCAGGACGGAATCAACGGGAAGCAGCGGAAGAAACCTGGGTGAACATTCGAAACCGGTGTGCACAAATCTTGCTGTTGACCCTTCTGTTTCAGGCTCCGTGAACACGCTGGACGAAACAGGTTCCGGCATTCTGGTAACCAGCATTCTCTCTGCAGGCGGAAGCAATGCGGCGTCAGGCAGTTTTGTCTTCGACTGCGGTCGTGTGTTTGTTTTCAGAAGAGGTGAAATTCAGGGATACCGTGATGGCTGTGTTCTCTATGGAAACGCTTACGACGCACTGTCTAAAACTGCTGCCGTTGGAAGCAGGCAATACAGAGCAGGCACAGATCTGTTACCCTTCATCTCCATCGAAGGGCTCTCCGTCAGGTGAATTACTTCCGGTAAGCAGCTTTTTTAAAGAGGAAGGTGCAGTGCCGTACATGGGAAAGGAAACACCGAAGGCAATTGCCTCGCCCAGGGTTATCCACAACCTTGCCACCACTGCAGTGAGTTCTGCCAGACCCGGTTCACAGCCGGGTACAATCAGATGTACAAGCCACACGGTTGTAAGCTCTCTGGCTCCAAGACCACCCGGGGCGAAAATTGCCAGGTAACCTATGCCCATCGCAGCAGGGTAAACAAATACTCCGGGTAAAAACGGAAGATCAAGACCGAATGAAAGACACATCAGCCAGTAGGCTACTCCCAGTGCAATAAACACAGCAATGTAAACCGGAAGTATGCGCAGCATTTCGGTAAAGCTTCGTTCTTTAAGTGTGTATTGTGTCTTCATTACCCTGGCGACAACAGAGGCAATTTTTCGGAACACCGAAGGGTGCAGCAGCATAACAAGTGCCAGCGCAAGCCCGATTGCAACTGCCATTCCGGCAGAAACACCTATTCCGCTGTCTCTGGCGGTAAGAGGAATAAGGGGCAGTGTTGTTATCAGACAGCCCAGAACGATGAATACCGTTTCCAGAACAAGACCCTGGCCTGTTTGAGAAGTGGTTAAACCACTGTTCCTGCTGAGAGTAAACTTACCCATGGCAGCCCAGACTTTTCCCGGAACATACTTTCCAATCTGCGAGAGGAAATGTATGGAGAACCCCTTGCGAAACCCCAGGTGGCCGCCGGCAATACCTGTGACGACTGTCCATGTATAACCTGCCAGAGTAAGATGGCCGGCCATAACAACGGAAGCCGCCAGAAACACAGGAACATTGAAATGAAGAAGATTGCCGATACCGCCAGCTTCACGAACACCCTGAAGAAAAGACTTTCCGAGAAACCAGATCGAAACAACAACGAACACAATACCTGCAATGGTAATGATACGGTTCCTGAGGTCTTTGTGCATTAATCTAAAACACTGACTCTGCTCGGTTTAACCTCGGAAGCAACTTTCTTCTTTCTGGCGTCCAGAGGAAGAAAACCTGAATAAAACGGAAGGCATGCCAGCTGCAGCATATGCAGAATCCGTTCCTTCCGGTCGGTGTCTGTTTCCATGATGTTTTCAAGAGCGGCGTAAAAAACAGTTTCCCGCTGATCACGGTTTTTAGAAAACAGTTCACGCCAGCCGGTGGGATCTTCAATACGGCTGAGTATTTTGATTGCTTTCTTATCGGACTGTATGTATTCCTTGAAAACGGATCTGGCATCTCGTGAACTGAGTAGAGACTTTATCTGCTTCTGCAATAGATTGCCTGTTACTATTCCCCTGCGGTAAAGACCGTCAAGGGTTTCCATTCTCCCAACCAGCCTTTCCATTGCATCCTTTGCAGTAGGCATTACGATGTTCCCCTCTCAACCTGACCCTGTGCAGACATCGGCACAACACTCCAGCCCGGACGCTCACGGGCAAGCCTCTTTTTCAGATGGTTCAACCCGCGATACAGTCCGCAGACAACTTCCACGGCTCCTGTGTTTTCATTTCGTACAAAGCTGTCTACAATGCTGTTTGTTCTTATCCAGTACTCCAAATCACCGGTACAAATATTTATCTTTAGTGTGCACCACGCAAGTGCTTCACGCCTCTTTGTTCTGATAAGATCAACAAGCCCGTCAATACCCTCTCCAGTAAGGGCAGACACTGAAAGAGTTCCGTTTCCCGAAGACTCCGGAAGATCGCACTTGTTCCAGACTGTAACCCGGTCTATAGAGCCTGCATCTATTTTCCCCAGTGTATCCACAACGATAGCAACCCGGGAAAGCCTGTCCGAATCGGCGGCATCTGCAACGAGAAGGATCAGATCTGCCTCTCGAACCACATCAAGCGTTGACCTGAAACTTGAAAGCAGAGATTTCGGCAGTTTTTCTATAAAACCGACTGTATCGCTTACTATCACAGAACCTCCACCGGGAAGTTCCAGCCTCCTTGAAGTTGTATCAAGAGTGGCAAACAACCTGTCTTCCGAGCGAACATCTGCCTGACATAGCCTGTTGAGAAGAGTACTCTTTCCTGCATTGGTATAACCGGCAAGGGCAACAGAGAACATTTCTTCCCGTCTGCTGTGTCTCACCTTTGCCCCGGAGTCAATGGCAGCCAGCTTCTTCTCTATGGAAACCATTCGCGTTCTGGCGCGTCGTCTGTCTACCTCAAGCTGGGTTTCACCTGGTCCTCTTGTTCCAATACCTGCACCAAGACGATCGAGATGGTGCCACATTCCAGACAGACGGGGAAGCATGTAACCTATCTGAGCCAGTTCAATTCTCAGTTTTGCCTGTGGGGTTCTGGCCTGAACCGCAAAAATAGCAAGAATCAGTTCTGTTCTGTCTATTACTTTGCACTTTGTGAGTTCTTCTAGCCTGTTAACCTGACCGGGACTCAGGTTGTGATCGAACACAACTGTTGTCAGATCCATGCTTTCAGCCATGGCGGCAATTTCTTCTGCCTTACCTTTGCCGATAAAATAGCCGCCGTCAGGGCGGTTTCTTCTCTGACCGATGCGATGCACAACAACTCCGCCGGCACTTTCCACCAGACGGATCATCTCTGCTTCCCGGGAAGTATCAATCTCAGATCCATTGAGGGCAACGGAAACCAGCATCACCTGTTCAAGAACTTCATCTGTAATGGAACGAAACAGGGTTCTGGAATTGGACATCAGGAGGTTTTTTTCTTTCCCTGCACCTTTTTGTGAATCAGTTTCTTCGCCTCTTCAAGGACTATATCACGAACCAGAGAAAGCTCTCCCGCGAAAGCGATAACGGCTTCATTGAGAACCCGTTTCTCGGAAGGATTCATTTTTGTCATAGAAGACCTTGCCAGAACATCCCTTATTGCCGTAGCTATAATCAGAGGGTCACCTGAATTCACCCGTTCTTTAAGAACATCTATACGCCTGCGCCAGTCCTTGGGAAGTTCTTCTCCCTCTGTAGCCAGCATCTTCATTGCCGAATCTATATCCTTTTTGGACGAGACTTTACGGAGACCGGATTCACCTACCGAGTTGGCAGGCAGCAGAATTCCGGCTCTTCCGCCGGATAATTTAATAACCACACACTCTACCATTACGCCTGAAATATCCTTCATGCATATGTCGGTAATAACCCCTGCTCCGTGGTAGGGATGAACAACTCTGTCATTGATCAAATACTGCACTGTGTCTCATACCTCCAGGATGGAAATTGTGGCGAAATATAGCGATTTAGAGGGCTTTTGTCAATTGGTCTGTTGTCTGCCGATAAGTATGTGGATATCCGGAACAGGAACCGCTTCAAGTTGGAATTCCGAGCTGTCCGGGAGAGGCTGGAAGTACTGTCTAAGCGCGACTTCAAGAGAGCCCGCCTGGACATTGGCCGCTCTGAACAGAAACAGAGTTTCCTCCAGAAGTTCCGGGATGCCTATTTCTTCGCTGAATCTGTCTGCGTCGCGTATATCGCTGACCTTTATGAGCCATTCAGTATTCTGTATATCACATGCTTTCCCGTCGATCCTGGATGCAACCCAGGTTGCGGCACCCATTCCTTCAAGAGAGAACTGTATTCCGTGATTTACCACATCAACAAACAGCGTCCCTGCCGGGGCCGCCGGTTCGTGAAGAAAACCGCCGTTGATCCCGGCATAATTCAGGTCGATACCAAGCAGAATAGTGAGATCCACAGGCTTCACTGCAAATGAAGTGTCTGCAATCTGATAAACGGCCAGTCCCAGAGGGCAGTTTGCGAGAGGAACACCGGGATCTGACCTCATGGCCAGAATCAGAGAAGAATCGCGGAGTGTTGTTCCGGTAAGAAGATACACCCATGAGTAGTCTCTCACTGCCCCTGCCCGGAACTCGGTTTCGATCCCGGGTGTTCCCGAACAGTTTGAAATCCATATTCTTGCAGAATCGACTATGGAAATTTCAGCATTCGGCACTGTAGTCTCCCCAGTTGTAACAGAGTCAGCCCAGGGAGAAATGGTCTCTTCCTGCCCGCCAGCAATTTCTTCTGCTACTGGTTCAGCCTCAGTAACCGATTCCGACGGAAGCCCTGATGAAAGGAAAGCGGCAACTGCAAGAGCAGTGACTGCCACAGAACCGATTATCCACCACAGCTTTCTGTGGTCTGATGAAGGTTTTTCTGTTTTCACAGGCTTTGCAAAACCCGGCTGTTCACCGGCAGGTTTCACCTTAGTTTCGACAGTCTCTTTGGAAGCAAGGGCATCAAGAATACTCCGGACAGCCTTCAAACTGCTGGGCCGGTTCACCGGAGAGGGGGCAGCCATATCCTGAATGGCAGTTTGAACTGATGAATCAAGTCTTTGCCACACATGCAACTGTTTTTCTCTGTTATCAGTTCCGGCGATAAGGCGGAAGAAGAAAGTACCTATTGCCGAGACATCACTTCTGGGATCAGACGGTCTGGATGAATGTACCTCCGGGGCAGTAAACGAAGAGTTCGGAATCCCGCGTCTCCCGGCCAGCATGGTAATGTAGCTGCCGCTGAAAACAAACATCTCCGGACCCAGGTAACCGCAGATCATTCCTGCAGCCTGAAGGTTGGACACAACACCAATAACCATTTTCGTAATTTTGACTGCCTGAGGCACAGACATACGGCCGAATTCCTGAATTGTTTCACACAGAAACACTGTGTCTCCCGTGTCAAAAAGCAGAAGTTTCCTCTGTTCCGGAAGATCCCTTGCAGAAACCGGCAGAATCAGCCCTCCGGCTGCAGGCCAGCGATGCTGATAAGCTTCTGAAGCCGACGATATTTCAGCAACAAGCTTTCTGCCGCGGTAGTCTACACGGCTCAGCGTATAATCACCGTCTGAAAATATCTCTGATTCCAGACGGAGGCCGACACTCCCTAAAAGATCAGAATCCACTGGCATCCGATGAGTAGTTCGGTGCTTCTTTGGTCACCGTAACATCATGTGCATGACTTTCTCTGAGACCGGCAGCAGTCATTTTAACAAATTCAGCTCTCTCGAAAAGTTCACGGATGGTTGAAGCCCCCACATAACCCATGCCTGATCTGAGACCTCCAGTAAGCTGAACAAGATAATCGCTTACCAGCCCTTTAAACGCCACCATACCTTCAATACCCTCCGGGACAAGTTTCTTCACCACAGAGGCATCCTGGAAATACCTGTCTGCACTACCCATCTTCATGGCCCCCATGGAACCCATTCCTCTGTACGTTTTAAACTTTCTGCCCTTGTAGATGATGGCCTCTCCAGGGCTTTCGGTTGTACCTGCAAAAAGACTGCCGACCATAACGCAGGCGGCTCCTGCAGCCAGAGCCTTGACTATATCGCCGGAGTATTTGATACCGCCGTCGGCAATAATCACCTTGCCGTGTTTCGCCGCCGCCTGTGCGCAATCGTATATGGCGGTAAGCTGGGGACACCCTACACCGGCTACAATTCTCGTGGTGCATATTGATCCCGGGCCTACACCCACTTTTACAACATCAGCACCGGCTTCTATGAGCCTCTCAGTTGCCTCGGCTGTAACAACATTCCCTACAACGATTGCAAGCTCTGGAAATTTCTTTCTCAGGATCTCTGTAGTTTTAATAACCGATATGCTGTGCCCGTGAGCAGTATCGACAAACACGGCATCAACACCGGCCTGAACAAGAGCCTCCGCCCGTTTAACAGCAGACTCTCCCACGCTTACAGCTGCTGCCACACGAAGTCTTCCTCTGTTGTCTTTGCAGGCTTCAGGGTACTCCATGGCCTTCTGGGCATCTTTCAGGGTAACAAGCCCGGCAAGCAGCCCGTCTTTGCTGACCAGAGGAAGTTTTTCAAGACGGTGCCTGCGCAGCAGAACCAGAGCATCTTCAATGGATGTACCTACAGGTGCAGTAACCATGTTTTCCAGAGTGGTCATCAGACTTTTTACCGGGGTGGAACCCTCCTGTTCAAAATGGTAATCTCTGTGGGTTAGAATTCCACACAATTTGTTGTCTCTCAGCACAGGGAAACCGGAAACACCGGTTTCCTCGGCCAGCTTCAACGCATCAGAAACCAGCGCAGACTCGTTCAGAGTCACAGGGTCATTGATAACACCGCTCTCTGCTCTCTTGACATACCTGACGTGGCGGGCCTGCTCGTCAATTGACAGGTTTTTATGAATAACACCCATTCCACCCTGCTGTGCTAGAGCGATTGCCATCCCTGCCTCGGTAACCGTGTCCATTGCCGCACTTAAAACGGGAATCTTAAGAACTATGTCCCGACAAAGTTCGGTGTGAAGATTTACTTCCCCGGGGTGCACATCCGAACTGGCCGGCATTATCAGAACATCATCGAAAGTTAGTGCTTCCCGTGCATCTCTTGGGTTCATTTACTCCTCCAGAAAGGTGACCTCAGTCGGCCCAGTATATTATCCTCCCGCATGTGGGGCAGGTGTGTATCTTCATGTTTCTGTCGGGATCGGAACAGACTGCGGTGGGTAACCTGGTGAGGCAGCCGGCACATCTGCCCATAAGAGCTGGCACCACGGCGTTTCCGTAGTGTCTGGTGAGCTGGTTGTATAGTCCGCGCCACTTTCTGCCAATACTCTTGCAGTACTCTTCCCTTAACTCCTTCAGCTCCTCAAGAACGCCGTCCTTGTGGAGCCCCATCTCAATTTCACGTTTTCTGATATCTTTTCTGTCAAGATCAGCGATCATCACATCAAGATCATGAAGGCTAATCAACTTCTCAAGCTGTTTGTTCATCTAATCTCCAGTTCCTCATGCTGAAAACCCAGCAGGTCAAGAAGCTCGTCCTGGGTTTCTGCAGCAACAATCCTGTCTCCAAATTTCTTGATCCTGCCAGCTATGTGGCTGAGAAACCTGGTGTGATCCTGCGGTGCATTAAGCCTGACCGGTGAAACAAAAAGAATAACTGTGTGAATCCTGTTCTTCGGCCATCCGATACCTGCTTCTGACCTTCCCACGGCGATTGTTAACTTATCAACAAGAATACTTCTGCAATGGGGCAGAACAATAGTGTTGTGAACAACTGTAGCTCCGACTTTTTCTCTGATATCAAGGGCTCCCGCAAGAAGGTTTTGAGACCTTTCGCCAACGGGGAAAAGACCCAGCAACTCGGCAATGGCTTCCTCTCTGGAAGTTGCCGACAACTCGAACTTGCATAAGGCTGTATATTTCAAAATGCACTCTCCCTTGCCATTTACTTCTCTAATATAGAATACTGTATGTATACTGCAAGTTATAGGAAGCTCATGGTGTAACAAAGCGATTGGGTAATATGCAGACTAAAGAGAGAATTGGCACATTCCTGCCTGCTGACGGCTACTGGATAATGATGGACAGAAAAACCGGTAATTTCACTTACTCCAGATTGATAGCCGATACTGCCGCTGGTATTGATCTACAAACTGAAACCCTGATTTCTCTCATTGAAAACACCGCCGAAGGCAGGTGGCCGGCAATGCTTGGTGGGAAAACCTGGAAGCTGTCTTCGGCATTCGTTTCTCCTGAGCTCAAGATTATCAGTTTAGTGCCTGCAGCATCTGAAGAACTCGCAGCTTTTCTTGCAGATACCACCGGAGATAGATTGTTTGTTCTTGCAGCTTCCAGCGGTAAAATTCTTGCAATGTCTGATGAGGCAATTTCTCTGTTCAAACACAAAGACAACCTATTTTCACTGTTCGACAGTTCTTCCTCGGGAGCGGTACAGGCAGCGATAAACAGATGTCTTAAACAGAAAACCACACCTGATTTTCTGGTGGGGTACAACACCGGCGGAGGCAACAGATCGAACTACACCCTTTCAATGAGAAAACTCCCTTCACCGGGAAGGCTGATCTACTGTCGTCTGAGTGTTCCTTCTGTGGCAGTTGTTACCCGAACGGTGAACAGAAAAAGCCTTGTAGGCATACTACTGGAGGAAAGTTTCTGCCCTGCACTGACCATAGATTCAAAGGGCATTATCACTTCCATGAATGAAATCGCCAGGGCAGTGTGTCAGCAGATGTGGGGAACCAACCCAACCGGTTCCAGCTTTTTTGAATTCGTACACCCCGACCACAGGAAAACAGTTGAGCTCAGAAACGAGCAACGAAAGAAAGGCTTCACCACTACTTCAAGATTCTCTGTGAAGCTGCAGCCGTCGCTTACCGGTTCAGAAATTGTAACAGATATTTCAGTTGTACCAATTCCAGACTCGGAGCAGTTTGTAGTTTTTGCAAAAACGAAATCTTCCGGCTCTGGGGATACCGTGCTGAACGAGAAGAACACAGTCCACCCGGGGCTGATGGAGCTTCTCACTGAAGACGGCAAGTCGTTTTCAGATATCCTGGAGACAACCGCGGACCTTATCGGTGCAGCTTCAGCAGCTTATGTCCATGAAGGAGAAGTAATTACAGTTGGTGATTCGAGAAGTATAGTCCGGCTGCTCGATCCTGTTCAGCTTGCAGCAAGTCCATGCGGATTCAGAGATGACAAAATATACCTTCACAGAATACACTCAGGCTTCAGTATTTCACATCTTGTATTTCAGGGAATAGAGCAAAATCCCCTGAACCACCTCAGTCTGGCAATTCTACATGCTTCATCAAGAATTCTGGCTGAGAGAGAAACCAGCCTGGCTCTCAGGGCAGGTCATCGCATTCTTACAACAGTGAAAGCTCTTGCTGAAAGCTACCTTAAAAAAACGGAACCTCTTGAAGGGCTTCTGTCCGATCTGGCCAGGGAGTGCAGGGCGGAAACCGCCGTGGTTTTCAAAATTAACGCCAGCGGAACTGTTCTCAAGGGAATCGGGGCTTCAGGAGTTGTGGGAATACTGCCAGAGCTTCACATTGAAGCTCTGAACACTGCTTCATGGGCGTGTATCAGGGGAGAAACAGCATTCTTTGCGGAAACCCCCGAAGACGATCTCAGGTTCTCTCCGGTTTTTCCAAACTCCAGATCCGAACTGGCAGTTCCGTTTTTCAAAGGAAGTACAACAGACGGTGTTATACTGCTGGCGTCCACAGAAACCGAAGCTTTTCATTATGTTGAAACAGAGCTGATTCAAATGATGGCTATTCTCTTTACCTCTCCCGGAAACAACAGCAAAAACACTCTTGACCGAGACAGCAGCAGGGATTCAACTGTTTTAAAACAGAGGGAGCTGGAGTATATAATCCACAACATATCTGCTCTTTACTCTGCCTCCAGAAGCCGACTTGATTCTCTAAAGAAAATACCGGAAGCTCCATACGAGGTCCTGGAGAACACCAGATACCTTTCAGACTCTGTTACAAGATTGAATTACTTCAGCAGATGGACACTGTGGTGGTTGAGGGTGTCTGTGTACAATGGGGTTCCCGAGCACAAGTGGATAAATCCAGTACCACTGCTGGAGAAAGTTCTGAACGAGTTCAGAGGTATCTCGGTGTCTGGAAATATGAAACTCAACTACCTGTCGCCAAAGAATGACATAGAGGTTTGTACCGATGGCGCGTTTGTGAGCATGATAGCCTATTCCCTGCTGATGTGCATTGCGGAAAATTGCCGCAGCTGTGAAAGGGTTAACCTTGCATTTGACCAGATGGAGGATCACTGGTCATTCAGGTTTGATACTGAAGGTGGAAGTGTTCCGGCAGACTGCCTTACCACCAGCATTCAGCCAGGGAAAAAGAATATGGCATTCTCCCTTGCGTGGAAACTTACTGAAGAGCTTGAAGGTACTATCAGCACATTTTCCAACAGGGGAAAATCCACAAAAATGATTGTCAGGTTGAAGATAAGCGGTTAACGAACCCGGAGGATATATGCTGACCAAATCAGATCTCATGTATGATCTCCCAGAAGAGCTTATTGCCCAGCACCCTCCGAAGGTCCGGGGAACATGCCGGCTGATGGTTCTCAACAGGAAGGACAGGTCGTTCCACGAGGAAAAGTTCAGCAGAATCAGAGAATTCATCAAACCGGAAGATGCCCTTGTTATCAACGATACCAGAGTGATTCGGGCAAGGTTGTCCGGTAAAAGGGAAACCACAGGAGGTGCAGTTGAGTTTCTTCTGCTTCAGGAACTGTCTCCCCTGGTCTGGAAAACAATGGTACGGCCGGGAAGACAGTGCCGCACAGGTCATGTATTCCACTTCAGCCACAGCCTGCAGGCAACAGTTGTGGAAGAGCTGGGAAAAGGAAGAGCAGTCGTTAAATTCTCATCCGGGGGGAATACCTCCGAACTCATTGAAAAAGCAGGTACTGTTCCTATCCCACCCTACATAAAAAGACCTCCTGATGAACTTGACAGCGTTCGATATCAAACTGTTTTTGCAGAGAATGACGGTGCAGTCGCTGCTCCAACTGCAGGGCTTCACTTCACCCCGGAAATGCTTCAGAGCATAGAGGACACCGGAACTTCCATCAACCGCCTTACACTGCATGTGGGGCCCGGCACCTTCCAGCCCCTCCGCCGGGAACTGCTTGCGGAAAACACCATGGAGGAAGAGCGGTACAGAATCTCCGCCAAAACCCTTGAATCTCTTCGCAGATGCAGGCAGGGAGGCGGGAAAATAGTTGCCGCAGGCACAACAGTTACAAGAACCCTTGAGTCGATAGATATCAATTCCCGGAACAGCCTGGCTGGAAGTACATCTATATTCATACACCCCCCCTACCGGTTCAGGAATGTTGATGTTCTCCTCACCAATTTCCATCTTCCTGGAAGTTCTCTTATTTCACTGGTGGGCAGTTTTGCCGGGCTTGATTTGATTATGGAGGCGTACACAGAAGCAATTGAAAGTAAATTCATGTTCTACAGCTATGGCGACGCCATGCTGATTATCTGAGGAGTAGATTTGTCTTACCTGACACAAAGACCTGCGGGAAAAGCAAAAGTGCTGACTCTGGCGCTGCAGGAAACACTTTTTGTAATTGCATGGGCTGCCCTGGCAGGGGCACTGTTTCTCCCTCTTACCAGCCTGTGGATATTCTCCATGCTCCCTGCGGCTCTGATAGCCATTAACTTCCTGACAGCCATGGAATTATCCGGGGAAAGCAGCCCCCTTGTTTCACTTGAACTGGAACAACACCCTGCAAACGGAGCAAGGGTTGTTTCAAGAATGTCGGTGTACTTCAGAATTCTTCTCACCGTGCTGCTTTTTCCTGCACTGCTCACAGGATATGTAACCCTTCTGTTCGGTGCAGTTTCCATTCCCGAGCTCATTACAGGTATCCGCCTGACTGTAGTAAACCGGGGGCTTGATCCCAGACCCAGGTCTGTTATCAGAGATATAGTCAGAAAAACAGGAATCAGGCTCAGGGCACTTATAATTGTTCCCATGGCTGCAGCTGCTGCGGCTTTTCTGCTTCTTCATTCTGCACCTTCTGTAATATCCATGCAGACTGCTGAAGTTCAGGAGGGTCTCCCGGCAGAAGAACAGGAACTGCTTACCCACTACCTCGAACTCACAGCCATCCATCCGGAAGAGCTTGAATACCATGTAAGGCTAGCAAGCCTGTACTACAGAAACGACATGCAGCAGGACCTGATGAATGAACTGACGATAATAGAGGGCATAGATTCCACACACGCAATTCTGCTTCTGGCAGATACCACTGCATTCACTTTCAGCCAGCTTGAACCTCTCCCGGAGGACTCTTCCGCCGGTTTGTATGCAGATGCACCGGTAGGACTCGTAACAGAAGCCACTGCGGATTCAACCGAGGCTGATTCAACCGCAGTAGACTCGCTGGCAGTTCAACCGGATACCACTGTATTGGTCATCCCGCAGGACAGTTTGCCTGTAATCACGGTGGATACTGTGCAGCATGTTCCGGATACCCTTCCGGAACATGTTCAGGACTCACTTCAAGTAACTCCAGTACCGCAGGAAACAGACACGTCTTCAGTTGTTCCGGAGCCGGAACCTGAGGTGATTCAGGAGACAGAGGAGGAAACCGTTGAGCCTGAAGCCATCGTTCAGCCTTAAGAATACAAGCGGCAAAGCCCGCCGGGGTACTCTCAACCTTGCACACGGTAAGCTGGAAACCCCGGCATTCATGCCTGTTGGAACCCAGGCAACTGTAAAGACTGTAAGAAATTCCGATCTTGAGGCCGACGGATACACAATGATTCTGGGAAACACCTACCACCTCTACCTGCGCCCGGGTCTGGAAGTTATTCGCAAGGCGGGTGGTCTTCACTCGTTTATGAACTGGAAAGGCAACATCCTTACAGACAGCGGCGGATTCCAGCTTTTCAGCCTTGCCGCACTGAGAAAGGTAACAGAGGAAGGTTACAACTTCCAGTCGCACATTGATGGCAGCAAACATATTCTTACACCGGAGAATGTGATACATGCCCAGACTGTTTTTGGAAGCGATGTAATGATGGTTCTTGATGAATGTCTGGAGCAGCCAAGCGAGGAGGCCAGAACACAGGAATCTGTTGAGCTTACCCTCCGATGGGCGGAAAGAGCCCGTAATATCCACCCCGAAAACGGACAGGCAATGTTCGGTATTGTTCAGGGCGGCGGCTTTCCAAAACTGCGGGAGTACTGCGCGGATCAACTGGTAGGGATGGACTTTGACGGATACGCCATTGGAGGAGTGGCTGTTGGCGAGGAAAGACCTATGATGGAACTCGCAGTAAAGAGCTGCATCGACAGGCTTCCTGAAAACAAGCCCAGATACCTCATGGGAGTCGGCAAGCCCAGAGATCTTATAGACTTCGTTGGAATGGGCGTAGACATGTTTGACTGCGTGGTTCCCACAAGAAATGCCAGGGGAGCCAGCTTCTTCATTCCCGACGGCAGACTGAACATACGCAATGCGAAACACAGGGATGATTTTCGCCCGGTGCAGGAAGACTGCGACTGTTACGTATGCAGAAACCACACCAGAGCCTACATGCACCATCTGTTCAAAGCAAAAGAGTGGCTTGCCCCTATCTACGCAACACTGCACAACTTAAGATACTTTGCCAGACTCATGGAGCAGCTGCGGGAGGCAATCGAAAACGACAGATACGAATCTGTTTCCCACGAACTTCTGAAAAGAATGGGAAACTTTGGAAACTCCTGACAGCATACTCATAGAAAGCCTTGGGAATCGTGTCGGTGGCATTGCAAGACCAGCGAATTCACCTGCTGTTTTCGTAAGGGGTGCTTTACCCGGCGAGCAGGTAACAATAAAGAACCAGAGAAATAAAAAGAACTTTGCGGAAGCAGACCTTGCCTCAGTTGAAAAGCCATCTCCCCACAGAGTAGAACCTTTCTGCAGGTACTACGGAGTTTGCGGCGGGTGTTCTCTTCAGCATCTTGAATACAGCGAACAGCTGGTGTGGAAGAAAAAATGGGTTGAAAAAGCTGTCAGGAACCTGAACACCCCGGCTCTGGACAGCACCATTCCATCACCTGAGACCAGGGGATACAGAAACAGGGTAACCTTTGATGTTACAGATGGCGAACTTACCCTTCATGCTTTCAGAGGAAATCCGGTTCCAGTGGACCTCTGCCCTCTTATGAATGAGTCTTCTCTGAATGCTCTGAATGCTTTTGTGAAAGGCGGCATCCCCGACGGCATTACCAGAATCTCTGTTCGGGGAGGCTCAAACACAGACACTGCGATTGTGGAACTCACCGGCACCTTTCAGAGCAAACCGCCTGCAGACTGGCCTGCTGTTGTTATCAGAAGAAAGAAGTCATGGCAGCATCTTAAACCCGGCGAAATGTTTGAGAAAATCGGTGGATTCACCTATGCAATTCAGCCGGGAGGATTTTTCCAGGTAAACACCCTGGCAGCGGAAAAACTTGTTACCGCTGTCACAGACCTTGTCCCTGAAAACAGCGGCAGGGTTCTTGACCTCTACGGCGGAACGGGAACCTTCGGTGTACCACTGGCTGCAGCAGGAAACCAGGTAACCTCTGTTGAAATGAACCAGGAAGCTTCTGAAGGTTGCCGCGCAGCCTGTGAGCTGAACCAAATCCCATCAGACAGAATTCATGTGGTAAAAGCAAAAGCCGGATCCTTCCTCACAACAGCGATCAGGAACGAAACCAGTTTTCATACAATTGTTACAGACCCGCCCAGAAGCGGCATGGGTATTGAAATATCACAGCAGATAAGAGACTTGAATCCTGAAAGAATTGTTTATGTAAGCTGTAATCCCTTCACGGCAGCCAGAGATATTGCTATTTTCACACAACAGCACTATACAATCCGGCAGGTTACCCCGGTGGACATGTTTCCCCATACCGACCATGTTGAAACAGTGTTTTTTATGGAAAGGAACTAACTCTTATGATGAAAGCGGTTCTGATCTGCCTTGCAGCGGTTTCTCTGGCAGGCGCCTCTCTTCCACTTGAAAATCCGCTGAATCTGTGGCTCTATCATTCGGAAGCCACGGGGCTGCTTCTGCCTGGAGAACTGCCGAATACCCACACCGTAGCCGTTGAACCCGGTTCCAGTTCAATGTGGCTGTGGCAACTCATTCAGGATAAGTCTGCGCCACCATCAGCAAATGATGGTGTACTGGGCTGGAAAACATCCGTTTCCGGACAGGCGGAAAGCAACTCAGAATTCATCTCAAGCGGGGGAGCAATATTCGAGGTTTACTCCAAACCTCTTAGCTGGTTTTCCATTTCCCAGAGAACATCACTGTGGACTGGAAGCGATGGAAACCCTCCTTCAGGTTTTGCGCCTTTCCACTTCGGGCTGGAACACGGCAGGCATCTGTATGTAGACTGGGGTTTCATCCAGGCGGAAACAGGACCTCTCAGCGCCACAATGGGCAGAATTCCAGTCAGGTGGGGACCCGGCAGGTTCACACAGCTTATGATTTCTGCAGAAGCCCCTGCGATGGACATGGTGAAGATGAATCTTCAACTGGGCGACAAGGTGAGTTTTACCGGCTTTACAAGTACCATTACCAGCGACTCTTCCACATGGCTTTCAGCTCACAGGCTGGACATCAGACC
>JAGGYZ010000150.1 GCA_021162285.1 Candidatus Fermentibacteraceae bacterium | reverse complement strand
GTCCGAAGCCATGAGGGGATATCCCGGTAAAGTTGTATCTGATTCTGTTGTGGAAGGCATCACCCACGGGAATCCTTTTCCATGGGAAGTTGTTGGTACTGCCACCGCTTTAAACAGCAGAGGAGAGCTGCTTGCCGTTGGTGTGGGGGATGGTTCTGTGTTTCAGCCAAAAGTAGTTCTGGTAGATGAGGCAACGCTGTGATCCGCGCTGCATTAGGAGCTTTTGACGGTCTTCACAGAGGGCATATGAAGGTAATAGAAGCCGCAGGACCTGGCGGGGGTGTTGTCTTTTTCGAGCCTGTCCCCAGGCAGGTGTTCGGCGGCCTTTCCTGGAAAAAGCGGCTTACAACACCTGCAGAGCGTTATGAATTGTTGCGGGACAATGGAATATCTAGTATTATTACGCTTCCGTTTGACAGGGTAACTGCAGTCACACCGCCGCAGGATTTCTGCAGATTACTTGCCGGGATTGGTCTGTTTGACGGATTTGCAGTGGGGTACGACTTCAGGTTCGGCAGTGGCGCTTCCGGCGGTACTGATACCCTGAGGGAATGTCTGCAGCGGATGGGGCTTACCGTTACCGTGGTAGAACCGGAGGATGTGGATGGCGTGCCTGTGAAAAGCGGGAAGATCAGGAAGCTGATACTCAGCGGTGATCTGAGTGGTGCTTCTAAACTTCTGGGCCGTGCCTACGGGGCAACCGGTGTTGTTTCCAGAGGCAGGGGTTATGGCAGAACTCTGGGGTTTCCAACTCTGAATATCAGAGTCCCGGGGTCCAAACTGCTGCCCCTGAAGGGGAGCTACGCGACCTTCGCCGGGATAGGTTGTGAAAGGTACGAGTCTGTAGCGTTTGTGGTTCCGGAGAGGAACCTTGTTGAAGTGCATGTGCCCGGTTTTAGGGGGGATCTGTACGGAGCTCAGGTGTCTGTGGAGTTTGAGGCTTTTATCAGAGCACCCGAGCAGGTTGATACGGAAGTAATGTTAAAAAAACTGATAAAGAATGATCTCGAAAGGTCAATGGAGGTATTAAGAGAATGGTAAGCAGTGAGCGTAAAAAGGAACTTGCAGTTCAGTTCGGTGGCAGTGAGGCGAACACAGGTATAACAGAAGTGCAGATTGCCATACACACCGAAAGGATCAAGCAGCTTACAGAGCATGCAAAAGCCAACCCTAAAGACAACAACTTCCGCCGGGGGCTGTTGATGCTTGTTGGTAAGAGGCGCCGTCTGCTCAACTACCTTATCGCAACAGATGTGGACAGGTACAGAAGTATTATCAAGGAGCTTGGCCTAAGAAGATAATCGGTCTTCAGGCAACCAGCTCTATTCGTAAAAGTCTGTAGACAAACGGTTTGCAGTCTTAAGTAAGTTAGATGTAAGGAAAGTATGAAAACAATCGTTGAAGAGATGATAGCAGGAAGAAAACTGACAATCGAAACAGGTCGTATGGCCAAACAGGCCCACGGTTCTGTTTATATTCAGTACGGTGACTCCGCTGTTCTTGTTGCAGCCTGCAGTGAGCCAGCAACCCGTGATCTTGGCTTTTTCCCTCTCACAATAGAATACCGTGAACGAACATCTGCCGCCGGTAAAATTCCCGGTGGTTTTTTCAAAAGAGAAGGACGGCCAAGTGAGAAGGAAGTTCTGACTGCCCGTCTCATCGACAGACCTCTCCGACCGCTTTTTCCTGAGGGTTTCAAAGATGAAACACAGGTTTACTGTCTTGTTTTCAGTTCTGACGGAGAGAACGATCCCGCTCTTCTGGGATTGATAGGCGGCTCTGCTGCTCTGATGATCTCCAACATTCCGTGGGACGGTCCTGTAAGTGCAGTAAGGGTGGGAAGAGTCGACGGAGAAATAGTTGTTAACCCCACAGAGGAACAGCTTGCAGAAAGCGATCTGGAGCTTGTGGTTGCAGTAAAGGGCCACGATGTGGTTATGCTTGAAGGGCATTCCGATGAGCTTTCAGAAGATGTTATAGCGGAAGCCATTTCAATTGCAGCGGCCGAAGCAGCTAAAATAAATGAACTGCAGCTTAAGCTTCAAGAACTTGTTGGTGTGGAAAAGAAAGAAGTGGTTGTTCCCGAGCTTCCCCAGGGGCTGTACGAGGTTGTTCTCGGTATTCTTACCGAAGAAATGGGTGCAGTTTACGGAAGAGGCAACAAGGACAACATGGCTGCTGCTCTCAAGAACACGAAGGAGCAGGCGGCAGTTGCAGTCTCAGAAAAATTCGATGTTGAACCTGATGATGCCGAGTGGCTGGGTTACATAAGCAAGGCTGTTCGCAAGGCAGAGAAAGAGTACGTCCGTTCAAGGCTTCTCACTGACGGTATCCGTTACGATGGTCGCGAGCGCACGGAAGTCAGGAACATCTCATGCGAAGTTGGTGTTCTTCCCAGAACTCACGGTTCAGCTATCTTCACCAGAGGGGAAACCCAGGCTCTTGTAACAACCACCCTTGGTGGAGACAGAGATGAACAGCGTATAGATGCTCTTCTGGGCGAATACAAGAAGAACTTTATGCTTCACTACAACTTCCCAAGTTTCAGTGTTGGTGAAGTCCGACCTGTAAGAGGTCCCGGCCGTCGCGAGATAGGCCACGGACATCTTGCTGAGACAGCAATTCAGAGTGTTATTCCGGAAGACTTCCCCTACACAGTCCGTGTTGTTTCAGACATACTGGAATCCAACGGATCGTCATCACAGGCAACTGTGTGCGGTGCGTCGCTGTGTCTTATGGATGCCGGAGTTCCAATCAAATCGAATGTTGCCGGTATTGCTCTGGGTCTTATCACCGACGGAGAGAGAGCGATTGTTCTCTCAGACATAGCCGGTGTGGAAGATCATCTCGGTGACATGGACCTCAAG
>JAGGYZ010000008.1 GCA_021162285.1 Candidatus Fermentibacteraceae bacterium | reverse complement strand
TGATGATATTCTCCTTTGGAAACCTGCTGATTGCCTCATCTTATCTGGAGTTTTTTCTCAGCTGGGAATTTATGACCATATCTTCCTTCCTGCTGATACTCAGAGGTCAGAGGGCACAGAGGGCTTCTCTGATGTACATGATCTTCTCCACTGCAGGCGCCTACCTGCTTATGGTTGGTTTCAGCTTTGCCCCTGCTGTTTCATCAGCTTCGGCTCTGATCCTATCCATTGCACAGGTTAAGCTTCCACTGATATCGATTATCGTTCTTTCCATCGGTTTCATGATCAAGTCCGGTTCTCTGGGTGTTCACAACTGGCTGCCTGAAGCTCATGCAGAGGCAGAGGCGGATGTTTCTTCGTTTATCTCTGCCATACTGCTTAAAGCCGGAGTGTTCGGTCTGATGCTGGTAGCAGTGTCTTACATAAGTCACATGCCTTCATTCGATGTGTTTTACTGGATTGGCTGGATCGGAGTGCTAACGGCGCTTGCAGGGGCTTTCATGGCTTCTTTCCAGGAGGATGCAAAGAGGCTGCTGGCATACTCAAGCATGAGTCAGGTCGGTTATGTGGTGGCGGCAATTGCAATGGTTACACATCTGGGTTGGGTATCAGCGCTCTACCTGGCGTTTAACCACATGATGTTCAAGTCTGCTCTGTTCATCGCCATAGCAGGAGTGTACTACAGAACACACACAAGGTCCATGTACAAAATGGGTGGACTGATTTCGAAGATGCCGTGGTCTTTCATCACGGTGCTTATCTCTATTATCGCCGTCTCCGGCGTGCCGCCTCTCTCTGGCTTCGGGGCGAAGTGGCTTGTATACACCGCATTTATCACAAAGGGCTGGTATCTGCAGGCAGGGGTTCTGTTCTTTGCCTCGGCTGTGAGTTTCCTGTATCTGTATCGTCTGATACACGCAATATTCCTTGGGCAGCTGAAATCGGAACATCAGGAAATAAAAGAAGCTCCGGCGTGGTTCATTATTCCCCAGTACATCTTCCTGGCTGGAATAATGGTGTTGTCCATGTTCCCCAACCTGATGATCCGGCCGCTGAACTCCATAGCTATGCACTACTTTAATTCGTCAATTTCCATTGAAGGATTAACCGTAGTAAGCGATCTTGGTTACTGGAACGGGAACTTTGTGATGCACATAACCATGGCAATCTTCGCCGTACCGTTTGTTGTGTTGCTTCTGCTCAGGGGGAAAACCCAGAGGGTTAAGCAGTTTAACATCGTGTACGCTGCAGAGAGGCCGGAAAGCCCTGAAACAACCCATGTCGCGCACAACATGTACGCCCACTACAGAAAGGCTCTTGGCGGATGGGCCAGCCCCCGGATTGAAAACTTCTGGAACGATGTTGCCGAGTGGTCGCACACGCTGGGTGATTTCTTCCGCAGAGTGTACACTGGAAACGGCCAAACATATATTTTGCATATCATAATTTATATCGTTGTTATATATGTCGTGATGGGGGTAAAATAATGAGTATATGGACAAAGGTTTTATATGCATTTGTTTCTGTATCCGTTGCAACGGTGTATGGATTAACACTGAGTGGAATTGTTCGGAAACTGTACGCAAGAGTTCACGGCAGGTTCGGACCTCCTGTGTGGCAGCCGTTCCTGGATATAATCCAGACTTACAGCAGAAGAGTTGCTGTTTCACACGGAAACATGTTCTTCCTGGGACCCGTGTTCAGGCTGGCAGGAGGGCTGGGTACATACCTGTTCATTCCGGTGATCTTTGGCTCGGCTCTGTTCTCCAACTTCTCCATGGCAGGGGACCTTCTTCTTGTGATGTACTTCGTGTTCTTCGGGCAGCTGGGAATGGCACTGGGAGCAGGGCAGGGAGGGCATCCGTACTCTCCTCTGGGAATAGCAAGGGGACTTTCTCAGATGTCGGCTTTTGAAGTACCATTCTCCCTTGCTGTAATTGCTGTTGCAATACAGTACAACTCGCTGAATATCACATCAATTGTTGCCGCTCAGCAGGGTGGTTTCATGCACTGGACTCTGCTAACCAACCCTCTGGCTGTGATTGCGGCAATGATCTCTATGCTGGGAATGAACATGCACGCTCCTTTCAGCATAGTTCTTGCTCCGCAGGAGATACCCATTGGCCCTCCTGTTGAAATGAACAGCAGTTTCTTGAGTCTCCTGCAAACAAACAGAGGCTTGTTTGCCGCTGCTAAACTTGTTCTTTTCATGAATCTGTTCTTTGGGGGAGCAACAACCCTGGTGGAAATGATTTTGAAAACCTTCTTTATCTACATGTTCTCCGTGTTTGTCGGGGCTGCATACCCACGGTTCAGACCTGAGCAGTCTTTCAGGTTCTTCCTTAAGTGGCCGGCCTTTATAGGAGTTCTTTCAATAATCTACATTACATATCTTGGAGGGGCATCGTGAACAGGAAACACATAGATGAGATAGAAAAACAGATGAAGCTCGCAAATGAAGGGCTTCCTGAAGAGGAACGCAAGTTCTTTGCAGATGTTATTCCCACACGGGTGGATCCCTTCAACAAGTACTGGGAACAGTTTCTTAACTGGGCCAGATCCCGCTCTCTGTGGATGCTTGCGTTCGGTACAGGTTGTGGTTCCACGGAACTGAGACCTCTGATGACCTCCAGATTTGATATGGCCAGGTTCGGTATTTTTCCAAGGCCCACACCCAGACAGGCTTCAGTTTTTGTTGTAGGCGGCTATGCTTCAATAAAAACGATCAAGAGAATTATCCGCAGTTACGAGCAGATGCAGGGGCCCAAGTATGTGATCGCACTTGGAAGCTGCACCATAAACGGCGGTATGTACTACGACAGCTACAACACCATCAACAGGCTCGACTACTACATCCCGGTTGATGTTTACATCGCAGGCTGCATGCCCCGCCCTGAAGCTCTTATTGCAGGTTTCAACCGGTTGAAGGAGAAGATTGTGGCCGGTGAGTGCGAGGGCATGAACGAGTACACGGACAAGTTTGACTGGTTCAAGAAAAACCAGAAAGAGATCATCAAAGACTGGAATATGCCGGACTACAACTGGTAGGAGTAAATACATGGAGCAGTTAGTAAAAAGGATAAACGGGATGATCCATCTAAAAGCCTACAACAGGCAAAGGGATGATCTCTTCTTTATCACCGTGGAAAAGAGTCAGCTTGAGCTGGTTCTTTCACATTTAAAGAACAACGAGGGATTCACCCATCTTGCCTTCCTTCAGGCGGTGGATTTTCTTGAGGATTCGAAGTTTCAGCTTACCTACATGCTTTACAACTATGACATCAGAGTAAACCTTGGAGTTAAAGTTCTGATAGCTAGAGACAAAGCAGAAATGACTTCAATACACAAGCTGTGGGCTCACGCATGGCAGTACCAGCGTGAACTTCACGAGTTGTTTGGTATTAATTTCCCGGGGTCACCGCGGGTAGAGGAGTCTTTTGTTCTGGAGGGCTGGGAGGAAATGCCTCCAATGAGAAGGGATTTCGATACAAAGGAATATTCGGAAAGAACTTTCTACCAGCGTCCCGGCAGATCTACAAATGACCCGAAAGAATACATGAAAGAGAAGATGTACAAAAACTATGCGGCATCTCCCAGGATCAGGAGAGATGATGAGTAATTTATCTGAGAGCAAATACAGAGGCTATGAGGCAGACAGATCCAAGTATCCGAGAATGGAAAACGGGAAACCTGTGATCGATCTTGAATCACACATGTATACAAAGCTCTGGCAGGGGCCACAGCATCCCGGTGTAACCGGTAACATGGCCGTTGAACTTATCGTAAACGGAGATGAAATAGTCGACGCGAAAACCCATATGGGTTACCTGCACCGTGCTTTCGAGAAGCTTATGGAAAGAAGAAGGTACATCCAGTGTTTTCCACTTGTCTGCCGTATCTGTGTGCCCGAACCGGACACCAACGAGTACTGCGTATCTGCGGCGATGGAAGACCTTGCAGGGATACAGGTACCTGAAAGGGCACTGTGGCTTCGTACTCTGAACCTCGAGATGTCACGGATAGGCAGCTATCTCATGTGGCTGGGCGGTCAGGCCGGTTCTCTGGGCATGGGAGCTATAGGACAGTGGACAATAGGTATGAGAGATTTCTGGCTTGACCTGTTTGAAGAGATGACAGGCGGCAGGGTTTACCACATGTACATGATTCCAGGCGGAGTGAGAAAGACCCTTCCTGAAGGTTTCCGCGACAGAGCCAGGGAACTGATAGTTACAACCAGAAAACTGCTGTACGATGTGGAGAACACTTTCCTTTCAAATGCCATTATCAAGTCGAGGCTGCAGGGGCTTGGCGTGATCTCGCCTGAGATGGTGGACGAGTACGGCATAGTCGGCCCTAACGCCCGTGCAAGCGGTATGGAACACGATATCAGAATCAACAACCCCTATGTGAAGTACGGAGAGCTGGATGTAAAAATGCTTACTTCCACCGTGGGAGATGCTTACGCCAGAGCCGAACTCAGATACAGGGATCTTCACCAGAGTCTTGACCTTGTAACAGAGATTCTTAACAGAATACCGCAGGATGGGCCTATACAGGCAGATATGCCCAACCTTCTTAACTGGAAAATACCTGCAGGGCAAACCTATGTTAAGGCAGAGTCAACCCGCGGTGAACACGGGTTCTACATGGTTTCCGACGGATCCGACAAGCCAAGAAGGGTGTTTGCAAGAGGTGCCAGCTACACCCACGCAATTTCAGTTCTTGAAGAGCTGGCAGTAAACATCAGTATTTCCGACCTTGCCGGTCTCATGGTGTCGCTGCACACATGTCCACCGGAAATTGAGAGGTGAAAAAATGAAGCTGAAAGATGTATTATCACCTTTAAGAGTATGGGAAAGGGCTGCGAAAAAGCCCATGACCATCAAAGACCCCATAAATGACAGACCTGGTGCAGTAAACTACAGAGGATTTCACAAGAACGATTTCAGCAAGTGTATCGGTTGTGGAAGCTGCGAAGAGATCTGCCAGAATGATGCCATCGACCTCGTTCCTGTAGAAGGCCAGGAGACTGTTGAAGGAGACAGTGGACTGAGACCAATGATAGACTACGGGCGGTGCTGCTGGTGTGCCCTTTGCGTTGATGTTTGCCCCACAGGAGCGCTCACAATGTCAAATGAGTACACATGGATAGCAGACAACCCGGAAGACTACAGGTTTGTTCCAGGGGCAGACAAAACTGCATGGCAGGATTCTGAAAAGGGTTACACAAGATCACCTGACATACAGATTCTCGACTACGAACGGGTTGATATGCAGGAGCTGGAACCTGAGGAGAGAGACAAATCCTTCATAGAGATAGTTAAGGGATACAACAAAGAGCAGGCCATGAAAGAGGCGGAAAGGTGTCTTGAATGCGGTCTGTGCATTGCCACATGCCCCGCCCACATGGACATCCCGGGTTACATAGCTGCCATAAGAGATGACGACATAGACAATGCCCTGAGAATACTGTACGAAACAAACCCGATGCCGGAGATCTGCGGCCGTATCTGTACCCACAAGTGTGAAACTGTATGTGCTCTTCACAACAACGGAGACCCTCTGGCCATCAGATGGCTGAAGAGGTACATCGTCGATCAGGTTCCCGCAGACAAGTACAGTGAAATCCTGGGAACGGATCATCTGGAAGATGAGGTTCTGAACAGGAAAGTTGCAATTATCGGAGCCGGTCCCGCCGGGCTGTCCGCAGCTTACTATCTTGCCATAATGGGCTACAAAACAAAGGTTTATGAAGCTCTCCCGGATCCTGGAGGTATGGTGAGGTACGGTATTCCGGAATACCGCCTGCCCTACGACCAGATCGACAAGGATATAGACTACATCAGGTCGCTGGGCGTTGAGATTCAGTTCAATACCCGTGTGGGTACAGATATCACACTTGAAGAACTGCACGGCAGCTACGATGCCGTATTTGCCGGAACCGGTCTTCATCTTGGCAGAAGCACGAGGGTTCCGGGCGCCGACAACAAGAGAGTTTATTTCGCAACCGATCTTCTTCGTGAAGTAACTCTTGGCAACGAGATAGATGTTGCGGAAAACATAGTAGTCATAGGTGGCGGTAATGTTGCAATGGATATCACTAGAACCCTTGCACGACTGCAGAACCTGAAGTACGGGAAAGTACAGGTGCTGGCAACATGTCTGGAAGCTGAGGACATCATGCCTGCAGATGTTGAAGAAGTTGTGGAAGCCCGTGAGGAAAATGCCGTAATCGACCCAGGCTGGGGTCCCAAGGAGATAGAGATCAGAGACGGGAAAGTGTATGGTCTTCATGTGGTGAAGTGTCTTTCCGTGTTTGATGAGAACGGCAGATTCAGCCCGAAATTTGACGAGGATCAGAAGAAGTTCTTCAAGGCTGATATGGTTGTGGAATCAATCGGCCAGGGTATGGACCTTTCTTATCTGTCCGAAGGCATCAAGTCAGATCTGAAGTTCAGCCCAAGAGGTAGAATCGAAGTTGACGACAGCTTCCAGTCCAGCCTTCAGTGGCTTTTCGTCGGTGGAGACATCATACAGGGCCCCGATGTGATTCATGGAATTGCAAACGGTTACATTGCCGCAAAGGGTATAGACACCTATCTAAACAAAAAGTAACTGCTTTCGCGCAACGCCCTGGTACAGAGCACTCAATTGCACTGGACCAGGGCGGAGAATCCACTGACCGGTAGAAAGCAAAGATACCACAGGAATCTCTGTCATCATCCAGATCGAATCAAATCAGAGCCCGGGAAAGCACTCGATAAAACCGGCAGATAGTTGTAGCCAATAGGAACACTGTTGTGTATAATGGGCGGTATACATTCGTTCATTCATAAATAGAATATGTATGCAATTGTTCATACACGGCCATTCCGGGGGGGAAACCGTAACAGACGGGTCTCGATTGGAAAAATAGATAAGAAAACCGGGTCGCCAGTATACAAGCAGGAGTATATTGATCGAATGAAAGCAAAAGGAATTACCGTCAAGTCTGCAGAATGTTCGCCTGTTTACAGTGTTGAGGATGTCCGCAGGTCTACCATTCTGCAGACAGGCATGATTCATCTGCTGGAT
>JAGGYZ010000264.1 GCA_021162285.1 Candidatus Fermentibacteraceae bacterium | reverse complement strand
TACGGCACGGGATATTCAGGTGAGTTCGGTCATATGACTGTAAAAGAGGGCGGTATTCCCTGTCCATGCGGGTCAAACGGATGCTGGGAAAGGTATGCGGGAAGAAAAGCTCTTGAGTGGTATTACACAACTGTAACAGGGAAAAAATTGTCACCACTGGAGATATCACAGTCTGCTTCAAATGGGGACCTTCAGGCGAAGGAAGCCTTCAGAGAGTACGGCAGGTGGGTAGGACTGGGTCTTGCCAACCTGGCAAAATGCTTTTCCCCTATGGGTTTTTTCCTGGCAGGGGGGTTGTCTGCTGCAACTGACCATTTCAAAAAAGCAGCGTTTCGGGAATACACAAGCCGATGCCGTCACCCCTGGAAGGTTACAGTTCTTGAAGACTCACCGAATGCAGGAGCTTTCGGCGCAGCTTCCATGGCGGTACTGCAATGCTGACCATCTTCTTCATTCTGCTCCTGGGCCAGCTGAGTACCTCAGACACAGATCCCATGGATTCCATGGCCTACGGTGCAGATTCTCTTGTTTTCAATATAACAGATGAAAACCTCACACTGATCGGTTCCGCATCTCTTGAACACAGGCAGATGAGCATTGATGCAGACACAATAAGGTACTCCTCGCTGGATGAAACGGTCCGGGCAGAAGGAAATGTAGAGTTGCGGGACGGCAGAGACAGCGCCACTGAAGCTGCTCTTATCTACCACATCCCAACGGCCACCGCCAGAACATTTTCCACAACTTCACTATATGACGGTGCACAGTACAGCAGCGAAACGGTAACCATGCTGAGCAGGAACGAATTCAATTTGACCAATGTAGTTTTTACTTCGTGCGAAAAGGATACTTTTGACTACTACTTCTGGGCAGAAGTAATGAAGGTTTACCCTGATGACAAAGCTGTAGCCAAACCAATTGTTCTCTACGTCCAGGACACACCGGTATTCTGGCTTCCATATGCAGTATTCCCTATCAGAAGAGGCCGATCATCGGGGTTCACCATTCCCACCATCGGTTCCTCTTCCCGCGACGGAAGATACATAAGAAAGATAGGCTATTACTTTGGTTTTTCCGACTACATAGATCTTCTTGTCAGCTCGGACCTCATGGAAAAAACAAGGTTCCAGGTAACAATGACCGAGCGACACAGTCTCAGGTATGTACTGAACGGCAGAAGCCGCGTGCAGTGGCGCAGACAGTTCGAGAACAGCAGGGACAGATGGCTTGTGGAATCGTCTCACACGCAGGAGCTTCCAGACGGAACCATGGTTCGGCTCACTGGCAACTTTGTCAGTGACCGGTCTTATCTCTCTGAAACACAGCAGAACCCCCAGGACAGAATGGAAGGCCAGCTGAGGTCATGGCTCTCACTTTCCAGAGGCATAGCCGGCGGAAGTGCCCAGGCAAACATTAAATACACACAGTACCTCGATGCTCTTCCAGACACCATTGAATACGAGATGCTGTCGGAGTTCACTGCTCCGGATGTTAAGTACAGCCGTCCTTCTTCACCACTGTTCGGTACTCCTTCAAACCCTGCTGACCAGAGAATCTGGCACAGCCTTTACTGGAATATCAGCTCCCACTACCTGACAGAAAAAACCGAATGGGAAGATTCCTCGCTGTACAATGCAGGTGTAAAACTGTCTTCCGGTTTGAGCGGCTCAAACCGTATCGGTGGTATTCTGGCTGTATCACCCTGGGTAAAACTTACGGGAACCATGTACGACAGAGATCTCCAGGGAAACAGGATGCCCGGGTGGGTTCACAATTCTACAGGCGTGTCTATTTCAACAGACATCTACGGTATGTTTTCAACAGGTATCGCCGGCTATTCTGTTTTTCGCCACACTGTGTCTCCCTCCATCTCCACAAGCTGGGCACCTGACAGGTACTACAGCACAGACGGGAGCCTGCACAACGATGATGACGCTGATTCAATCTATTACAGATTCAGCGACTTTTCTCTTCCCTCCTCTGGAACTGTTGTTTCTTTCTCTTTGTTGAATGTGCTGGAGGGCAAAAGGCTGCAGAGGGGAACAATAACCAGAAACACTGTTGCGGAGCTCTCACTCAGCTCCAGCTGGAGCCCGGACAGGGAAACTGAAGAGTTTTCTCCGGTCAGTGCAAGTCTGAATCTAACACCGGCCCGCTGGATTTCGTCTAGAACAAATGCATCTTACAACGGTTACACAGGAAAAATTGTTGATCTCTCGTTTACAACTTCTGTTCAACTTACCGGAAATGACCCCACAATGCAGCCGGATTCCGGTTTTGTACTGACTCCTCTCTCCTGGCGGTTGAACCTTTCACACAGCTGGGATCCCTCCCTCCTGGGCGAAGAACAGAGCCTTAACAAGCTTAGATTGTCTGCAAATATCAACCTCACAACCAGGTGGTCTTTGAACTACAGAGCGTACTACGATATGGCTGAAAGCGATTTTATAAGCCAGGATTACTCAATTATGCGAGATCTGGACAGCTGGGAGGCAATATTTACCAGACATGTTTCCGACATTGATACAGGGTTCTATTTCCGTATCAACATCAAAGCGTTCCCCGATATCAAGGTTGAACAGCACACCAGCAGTTTTTAAATTCCTGCACTAAGCCCTTGACAACGGCTTTTCAGTGCTCTAATGTAAACATGTCAATGTGTTTTTGTGTCGCTGAACAATAAGAAAGGGGTTTGGGGTTGAACAAGAAAGAACTTGTCGGATATGTTGCCGAAAAGGCAACTCTTTCCAAGAAGGATGCCGCTGCTGCAGTTGATGCCTTCATCGAAGGCGTAAGCAGTGTAATTGAAAAGGGAGAAAAGATTTCTCTCATCGGTTTTGGAACTTTCGGAGTAAAAGAGAGGGCAGCTCGTGAAGGAGTTGTTCCAAAGACCAAGGAAAAGAGACTGTATCCGGCAAAGAAAGTCCCGTTCTTTAAAGCTGGCAAAGCACTGAAGGACAAGGCACTCTAGTCTGAATTCGGTTTATCTGAGGGAAGGGTCATAAGGCTCTTCCCTCTTTGTATATTAGAGCTATGAAATGGTCAGCAGTAATAACGACTTACAACAGCGAGCAGGTAATAGGCAAAGCACTCGAATCACTGCGCGGTCTTCCCCCGGCAGAAAAACCGGTTGACATAGTGGTTGTAGACAATGCCTCTTCCGACGACACAGTCGGTGTAATTAATTCGTGCGGTGTTGCGGTTACAAAAGTGCTGAACAGCCGGAATCTGGGGCTCTCAAAAGCCAATAACCTTGGTGCCGCTGCTGCAGAAGGAGACAGTCTGCTGTTTATGAACCCGGATGTCGAAGTTCTTCCCGGTGCTGTTACTGCCATTTGCAGACTGCAGGAAAAGCATCCGAATGCAGCAATCATCGGACCGGCCATGGTAGATGAAAACGGCGTGCGACAATCAACAGCAAGAACCTGGCCAGGGCTGCCAGTGGTAGCCGCCAGAAGAACAATTCTGGGAAGAAGCCCATGGGGCAGACAGATTTCCTCAGATCATCTGAATCGTTTTCACGATATATCAGGCCCATCCACACCTCACTGGCTTGTCGGCGCAGCAATGTGGCTTACTCCAGCCGGGCGGAAAAGGGTAGGTCTGATGTCCGAGAAATATTTCCTGTACTTTGAGGATGTTGAATGGTGCTGGAGAGCCTGGGACAAAGGCATGGAGGTCTGGTACGAACCAGAGGCGGAAGTCCGCCATGTGTGCAGACGGGAAAGTGCCTCCGGAGGCAGAACCCTGAAGTACCACCTCTACAGCATGCTCCGTTTCACAGCGACACACCCTTCCGTACTGCTGGGTAGAGGACCAGGGAGAACCTGATGAAAAAAGCAAATATTCAATGGCTGCTTCCAGTAACTGATGTTGCACTGATAACTTTAATTTTCATGGGCGGTTTCTGGCTCAGGCATTCTCTTCTCGCAGACATCATGGGCTCTGATTTCAGACTGTCCGTATACCATTACTTCATGACAGGTCTTGTCCTCGGCTCGGTGCAGATTGCCTTCATGGCTGTATTCGGAGTCTACAAGAGGGAATTCGGGCTTGGAATGATTGAAGAGATTGCCGGTATTATCCGAGGAGCATTGATGGCGGTACTGTTCACCTTTGCAACAACTTTCATAACCAGACAGCTGTTTTTTTCCAGGTTCGTTCTTTTCTTTTCTTTCCCTGCCTCCGCTCTTCTCCTGAGTGTCTGGCACTCTGTATTCAGAAATTTCAGCAGCAGAACAGGTTCTCCTGTAAGAGTTCTTGTTCTGGGGGTTTCCCAGAGTGCTAAACAGCTGGGTGAATACCTTGAAAAAAGAGCACAGATCAACTACACGGTGGTAAACTATCTTGACCCGGAGACAGATACGGAAACCATCACCAGGGCCATCAAAGAAAAGAACATCAGCGAACTCGTCGTTGCAAATCAGGCATTGCCTTCTGAAAAACTGTCCTCCGTTATTCTCACGTGTGAAAAACTTGGGGTTCACTACAAGATTGCTGCGGATATCTTTGCTCTGGTAAGTCTTACGGCAAGGGTAGCACACATGGGAGGAACAACACTGATTGAGTCTGTTCCAGCCCCGCTTTCCGGCTGGGGACTCTTATTAAAGCGAACTGTGGATGTAATTCTTGCCTGTGTGTTCATCATTCTGCTTTCCCCTGTTTTTCTGCTCTCTGCTGCAACTGTTGTCATCGATTCAGGTTTTCCCATACTGTACAGACAGACCAGACTCGGCAGGCGGAATACACCTTTTAGAATGCTGAAATTCCGATCCATGTATGTGGGAGCTCACAGCCAGAAAGCGGCACTCTCCGGGAAAAACGAATCGGAGGGCCCACTGTTCAAGATCAGAAACGATCCCAGAATTACCAGAACTGGAAAGTTCCTTAGAAGATGGTCAATTGATGAATTGCCTCAGCTTTTCAATGTCATCACCGGGAAAATGAGCCTGGTCGGACCGCGCCCGCCTCTACCGGAGGAGGTGGAGGAATACAGCAGAAGAGATTTTAAACGGCTCC
>JAGGYZ010000082.1 GCA_021162285.1 Candidatus Fermentibacteraceae bacterium | reverse complement strand
GTATGAAAAAAAGTGATTTCATGGTTTCCTCCCGATTAACCTGCCTCTATTATACGGTCTTGAGTGGGAGTGCGTATACGCCGTTACGAAAGGAACTGTGATGCTTTCTTTGTTGTTACTGATACTTGAAGTCGGAATTTGTGTTTCAGGCACCTCTTACTATCGGTATGTGGATCTCTCACCTGCCATGGACCTTCTTCCCAGAGCAGAGGTAGATTCCGTACTCGCCGGGCGGATGGTCTGCTACAGACTTAAAGTGTCTGGAGATTCGCTTGAAGTGTTGAGGCTTGACCGCGGAGTTTCCGTATCTGCATTTGGATTTCAGGGGGGTATTACAGTTGTATACAGCGATTCTGTAATCGTATGGCAAGGTATAGAAGACTGCTCCTCGGGATACAGGATAGAGTTGAATGGAGCTGGGCAACCAGTTCTGGTTGCTGGACCGGACGGAGAACCTGTGAAGGAACTGGTCTGGAAAAGCGATTCCACGCTGATCTCTTACCCTTTGGACTCTCAAGGGAACAGAGCTGGAATCAAGCTTGATCCCGTTTACACAGGTGCCATACTCAGGCTGGACAGCACCGGAGCTCTTGAATACTCCAGATATGAAACGCTGACAGCTCAGGGTTGGCAGTACAACCTGGACAGCAGCCACCGGATACTGTTTAAAAGGGCAGTCGCCCATACCGGTGAGACGGTTGTAACATCAGATGGCGTGGCAGTTGCCGAACACACCTACGACCATGCTGGAAACATGACGTCCACTCGGTTTATAAATGCTGATGGAGAACTGCTACCCTATAATTACTCTGCTCCCGAAACTGGTAATTACAGTTTTGATGAGAATGGAGTTGTAGAAAACCAGGTGGTAGTTGCATACATCGAGCGGCAGTATGACGCGAATTCACTTTGCATTCGTGAAAGATACATTGATACCGGTGGAAACCTCACAGAAAATCTCCAGGGCGTGGCTTCAGTTGTATACAGAAGAGATGTGTCCGGTGGAATTTCTGAATCTGTGTGGCTTGATCTCAACAGCGCCAGAACTGAGATAAACGGTATCTGCATTGCCAGGAGGTTGTTTGATGCACATGGAAGGGTGATAGAATCGTCTACATACAATGCAGATGGCGGAATTGCAGAGTTTTCGGGAGGATTTGCCTACACCAGATTTACCTATGCTGACAACGGGCAGCCCGAAATGATTTCCTACTATGACCGCAGAGGGCTGCCTGCAGTCAACTCCACTCTGGGTTGTCATGCCCGCAGTTTTGTTTACGATGACTCCGGGAGATGTCTTGAACACAGGTATCTCGATACTTCGTACAATCTGGTGAATCTGCTAACCGGTTACGCGAGGGTTGTATCTGTTTACAACGAGAACGGTGTCCTTCAGGAACAGCACTTCTTTGACAGTGACGGAGTAGAAGTTACGCTGTAGCAGCAGGAGCGGGAAGCCCGCCCCTGCACGCTATGCAACTATTCAAATCCGGGAAGTTCTCCATAAAACACTCTGGGGTAGTCTTCCGGGTCCGCGTCAAAGCAGATGAAGCTATCCCGGCCTATGATGGTTTTCCAGTTTTTTGCTCTGGCTCCGGCGTCAAGCGCCGCGGTAAACAGCATATTGCCGTCAAGATCGTACACATCAAACGCGGATGTTGCAGATGTTCCCCTGGATACCCACAGTCTGTTCAATCCGTCAACAAACATCGCACTGATTGAAGTTCTGTACGGGTCCGGATCCCAGTGTGCCATGGAAGCAGGCATTCCCTGTGCAATCATCCTTGAGGTAACCAGTTCGGCTTCAAGATCGATCTCGGTCTGTGTCTTCTGTACCCTCTGGAAGTCCTCATTTTCATAGGTGAATATCTCTTCACCATCTACAGTCCATGAGGTGAATGAGTAATCTTCTGTGGACATGGGAGCAGTAAATATAGTTCCGTCCTGTGTAGCAGTGAACAGAACCATGTCATCTGTCATTGAGCTGAGGTCTGAAGGATCAAAAGCAGACATATGGCTGTAGTAAACGATAACGGGGGTAGAGCTCTCCATATTCCATTTACCAACGGTGAATCCCATGAACATACCGTCTTCATTCTGCTCGTAATCAGGCTTCATTCCAATTATTTCCATACCGCTGATTGCGGTGATAACAGCTGGGGGAGAGGGCATGAACCCAGAAGTCTCAGAGAGATAATCATAGTTTTTATCAAAGTAAACCAGTTTACCACCCATTCCATCTGACACTACCAGCCCGCCTTCAGGCATGAAAGTCATCCCCGTGGGTAATTGAAACTCTCCGGGGCCGCTCCCGTTTCTTCCGATCCTTCTGATGAACTCACCGTCGGGTGTGAACAGGGAAACTGTGGATTTCTGAGCATCAAGAATCGCGATATCTCCGTCTTTTGTGAATTCTGCACCAGCAATTGTGCCGAACACGAAGTTGCTGTCACCCAGCTCTATGCCGATTGAGTCAGTTACAGTCAGGTATTCATCGGCATCTGGGAGAACATATACATCTTCTTCGGCGGTTGAGTTGTCTGCTGTATCTGCACCGTCTGAAGCATCATCAGATGGCTGCGGTGAACCGCATCCGGTGATAAGCAGCAGAGCCAGAGGCAGTAGTAACAGGTATTTCATTAAAGTGTCCTTTCTTTTTTCATAAAACCAGGTTCCAGATTTTGAAATATCGTGTCAGTTTTGTATTTGTCAACTTTTCAGGTTGATAAGGTGTGT
>JAGGYZ010000147.1 GCA_021162285.1 Candidatus Fermentibacteraceae bacterium | reverse complement strand
CTGTTGAGCACTGGTTTGAAATGCCTGCATTCTTCAGCGTATTTACAGGTTTCGAGGGAATCCTGTGCGGGCTTTCGGCCATATACCTGGCAGCTGCCGAAGTGCTTAATGAAGACAAAGGCAGAACAGTTCTTCCCATAGGCGTTATCAGGAAGTAACAGGTTATCGGACAGAGGCAGGGAGCCAGCCGGCTCCCTGTTTTACACCGAAAGATATTTTAGACTTTGCTTTTTGACAAACAGTATTACCGTTTGTAGAATTGCTTCCATGAAGAGAAAAACAAACCCGGGCGCAGTGTTCTGCTGTTGTATCGTCGACATTAATTTATCGGCGGAAGGGTTTTCTTTGTAAAAAATTTGAAACAATACTGTACAAAGCCCGCAGCCGTAAGGTTACGGGCTTTCTCTGTATGAGAGAGAGAAGATTTATGCAGAACGACCGCGGAATACTCAGTGCAATAGGGAATACCCCTGTTGCGAGACTCCGGTATACAGGTTCCAGAGGTGGAGCAGAGATACTGTTGAAGCTTGAGGGAACAAATCCAGGCGGTTCTGTGAAAGACAGATCAGCACTTTGGATGGTAAGGCACGCAGAAAAGGAGGGGCTTCTTCACAGAGGCAGAACCATAATTGAAGCAACATCAGGCAACACAGGCATCGGTCTTGCAATGGTGGGTGCAGTACTGGGTTACAAAGTGAAACTTGTTCTGCCGGAAAATGTCAGTGTAGAGCGGAGACATATCCTGCAGGCTTTCGGTGCCCGGTTATTAACAACCCCGGGTCACCTGGGCACAGATGGAGCCATTGTTGTGGCAAAGCAGATATTTCAGGACAATCCGGAACAGTACTTCATGCCGGATCAATACAGCAACAATGCCAACTGGTTGAGCCACTACGAATCCACCGCACCGGAGATTATCAGGCAGACTGCAGGAACTGTAAACGCCTTTGTTGCCGGGATCGGTACAGGTGGAACCCTTATGGGAGTCAGCCGCAGGCTTAAGGAGTTCTCCCCGGAGATACGCATAATCGGTGTGGAACCTGAGGTCGGTCATTGCATACAGGGACTGAAGAACATGAAGGAATCGGCAACACCTGCAATATTTGACCGGAGCAGGCTTGATATGGTTGTCAGTCGATCCGATTCAGATGCTTTTGCCATGACAAGGGCACTGGCCGTTAAGGAAGGGCTGTTCGTTGGACTGAGTGGAGGTGCCGCGGTGAGTGCTGCGGTTCAGGTAGCCGCCGGGATGAAACCGGATGAAACGGTGGTGGTGCTTATAGCTGACCGCGGAGACAGGTATCTTTCCACTGGTGTATTCGGTTTTGCATGACTCTGTCATTGAATTATTCTCCCTGGAAAGAACAGGGCTTTCGTAAAGCTACGGAGTTTCACAGATTCAGAGTTGCCTGTAATCCGCAAAGATTGGAGAAGACATGAGCGATTCAGTCCCCACAAGACAGCAAGCATTTTCGCTTCTAAAAGAATTCAATAAGAGTGAGTCTCTTATCAGGCACGCTCTTTCAGTCGAAGCTGTGATGTGTCATGTGGCGGGTATAAAAGGGGAAGATCCTGAAAAGTGGGGTGTAATCGGGCTGGTGCATGATCTCGATTACGAAATGTACCCGGAACAGCACTGCACAAAGTCCCGGGAAATTCTTGAGGAAAGAGGCTGGCCTGCAGAGTATGTAAGGGCTGTGGTTTCTCATGCCTGGGGGATCTGCAGTGATGTTGAGCCCGAATCCATGCTGGAAAAATACCTCTACGCAGTTGATGAACTTACAGGCCTTGTTACCGCATGTGTTCTGGTAAGGCCGTCCAGAAGCATCATGGACCTGAAGGTAAAGTCTGTGAAGAAAAAGTGGAAGAACCGCCATTTTGCTGCAGGAGCAAACCGTGAGGTTATGGAAAAGGGTGCCGATATGCTGGGTATGGAAATTACGGAACTGATTCAGGTTGTTATAGACGGCATGAGAACCGTTGCATCAGACATAGGCCTTGATGGTGAAAGCTGATGACTGGTACGATTGTTAACACTGCAACAGTGCTTGCAGGCGGGCTGCTTGGAACAGCTCTGAGTTCCGGATTACCAGTTCGTGTGAGAGAAACACTGATGACAGGAATGAGCCTTGTGGTTATAACCATGGGCATTAAGATGGCTTTGGAAACCTCCAGCATTCTGATTGTTCTGGGAAGCATCACAATAGGCGGGATTGCAGGGGAACTGCTTCATCTGCAGCGCCGTTTTGATGCGGCAGGCATGTGGCTGGAACGCGCTTTGTCCAGATACCCTGTGTTTACCAGAGGCAATTTCAGTCAGGGTATCGTTACTGCCAGCCTGGTTTTCTGTGTCGGTCCCATGACCATTCTGGGCTCCATTCAGGACGGGCTTACAGGAGACAGTACCATTCTGATTGTAAAAAGTGTTCTCGACGGATTTGCCGCAGTGGCATTTGCCAGTGTTATGGGCATCGGGGTTGCTTTCTCTGCCGGTGTTGTTCTGATCGTTCAGGGTACTCTAACTCTGGGATCTTCATATTTCAGTCAGATTCTTTCAGAACAGATGGTTTCGGAACTAACAGCCACAGGCGGAGTGATCATGCTGGGTATTGCAATTCACATGCTTGAACTGAAGAAAATAAGGCTTGCCAATTATCTTCCTGCTCTTGCTGTTGCTCCCCTGATTGTGTGGATTTCAGGTATAATTCAGTAGTAGTGGTTGCGTAAGCAGTGTGTGTGTGCTTATTTTTTCGCCGGTGGTTTTTACCGGACGCCTTTCTGCTGTCGTGGCGGGAAATAAAGATTGGGTTTGTTTTGAATAGAGTGGCTTTGTTCGTGATGCTGGTGGTGGTCGGTGCCGGTCTCGGTTTCCTGTCCGGTGTTATTTCTGCTCCAATGGTTTTCGATACCCCTGTATTTATCTCATCTATGGGAGTGTCTGCTGCGCCTGTCACAGTGCCGGACGTACTGGGAATGACCCGTGCAGAGGCTCAGAGAAGTATAGAAGGCGGGAGTCTTGTGCTGGCCGGTCAGTGGACGGAGTACGGCAATTTTGAAACCATGGGAATGGTTGTAAGACAGGATCCGCCTGCAGGAACACAGGTTCCAAGAGGTGCCCCTGTAAATATCTTCTGGAATGTAGGTCCTCTTTTCCGACCGTTCTACCCGGACTCAATAGTGGGTATTTCCGCCGGAAGGGCCGAAGAGAAAATTGCCGACTGGCAGCTTTACACAGCAGGCAGAACGAGAATTCCTCATCCAACTGTTCCAGAGGGAGAGGTTATTGCAGTGGCTCCCTGGTTTGCAGACAGTATTTCTGTGAAGCGGCCTGTGCGTCTGCTGGTTTCATCCGGCTGGACAGGTGTACCTGTTCTTACCGGGCTTATGGTTGCTGAAGCGGAAAGTATTCTTACAGGCAGAAGACTTGTTATGGAAATTATTGAGGAACGGCCGGTAAGTGATATTCTGAAGGAAGGCACAATTCTGGAACAGTTCCCGGTCTCTGGTGAAAACTACAGACAGGGCGACACTATTTCTGTGGTTACCGGAGCAGTAGGTGGAGGAGGCTGGGGAGAATGGTAACCGGCAGAACCATCGTTGCACCGTCTCTACTGGGCTGCGATCACGGAGAGCTGGCCAGTGCAGCAGCAGACCTTGAACGCAGTGGTGCAGACTGGATTCATCTTGATGTGATGGACGGTGTTTTTGTACCTGTTCTGACTTTTGGAGCCGGAGTCGCCGAATCTATATGCTCCAGTGTTTCCATTCCTGTTGATGCCCATCTAATGGTCGACAGGCCAGCTGCTCTTGTAGAGGCTTTTGCCGCTGCAGGATGTCGCTACATCACAATTCATCCGGAGAGTTCGGAAAAACACATACACAGGGTGCTGGGAAAGATTCGCGACCTGGGATGCCTTGCAGGCCTTGCTCTTAATCCGGCCACGCCGCCGGATATTGTTCAATGGGTGGCTCCGCTGCTTGATCTTGTGCTGATAATGACGGTGAATCCCGGCTACGGTGGTCAGAAACATATCTCTGCAATGAACGGTAAAATCCGTACTGTACAGAGAATGCTAGAGGAAGCCGGGCGAGGCGATGTGCTCATCTCAGTTGACGGCGGGGTGAATTCTTCAAACGCCGGGACCCTTGTGAATGCCGGCGCAACTGTTCTTGTAAGCGGCTCGTACATTACCTCTTCTTCAGACCGTGCGCAGGCGATTAAATCTTTGAAGGTGTAACATGAGAACTCAGATCATAATTTTATCTGTTGTCGTACTGCTTGTTGTGGCGTGCGGAACCAGTGTTTCCAGCCTTGACGAAATTCAGGACCGGCTGAACAGGAACAAGTGCAGAATGAACAGAGAGGACCTTGTTTT
>JAGGYZ010000099.1 GCA_021162285.1 Candidatus Fermentibacteraceae bacterium | reverse complement strand
GCCCCAGCTCAGTAAGTATGAAATTCCAGTCGTGAAAGCCGTAAGGCGCACTGGCCCCGGTATTACCTCCCAGCAGCTGCAGCTGCATTATCCGAGCATCGTTGATGGGAGCTGTGTCCAGAATACTCTCACCCATCCACCACAGTGCCACAGAGGCTCCGAAAGTATCCCTTGTTTTTGCAAGAAGCACCAGCATGCAGATCAGCGGCATTATTACCTGACCAGGACTGCCGCCCAGAGAGTGCATAACACTTCCCCAAAACATAAAAACAATATGCCCGGCCTCATGGAAGGGAAGATTGACACTGTGCATGAATGACTTTCCGGCATAGTTGCTTTCAATCGTATGAACCATAAATATGAACGACCAGAAAACAAGAAAGGTAAAAAGAGCAAAACGGCCTGCAAAGCCGGTAACCCGAATTCTGTCCTTTGTATACAGCACGTAATTCAGTGTTCTGCGACCCGGGCCGGGCTTTGTTACACTGCTGTAATCAATTTTTCTGTACCTGCTGAAGACGAGGCCGCATCGGGCGCACTCAAGGTTGCCGTCATTCTGCTCGTGACCGCACTTTGGACAGTACATTTCACCTCCGTTCACAAGATGAATCTAAACTTTTACGTACGGGATGAACAACGGGAAGAAGCAGACCACTGCAAAAAGTGGTCTGCTTCAATAGGAGGAGATAGAGATTACTTCAGGAAGTGAATTCCCCAGGCTCCGGAATCGTAGTCCTGCTCAGTCTGATCGGCGAAGGTGTCTGCATCGATAACATCGACTGCTATCCGCTGGTGATGTCCCGTGTATTCCACATACCACTGATAGGTGAAGATACCGTCGCCGGCTGTTTCGTCACCGTAGAGCCCGTTATCGTACATCAGGTGTCTGTTGTGACCGGAAAGCGGACCGTGTGCAATAACAAAGAACGGAGGACTGTACATTGGATTGAGGTGTTCCACAGTGGCTTCCATTCTAACAAAGTCACCTTCGGAAAGCTCGGGAAGTTCAGAGTCCACCCTGTAGAACTGCCCAGGGTCTGTACAACTCCAGATAAGCTGATCGTCTTTGTATATTGTTATGGAGCTTACGAAAACTTCCTGCTCTCCCACTGCAAGCATGTGTTCAGCAGGGGTCACGGAAACAATACGCCATCCGCCGTACTGTGTTTCGTCTGGAATTTTCTCAACTATCAGCCTGGTATATCTGGTATCAGAGATGGCCTTCGAGCCGGGCTCGAACACACCATTCCACACAGTGTCAATAATCAGCTCGGCACAGAGATTGTGAATAACCGTAACCGTGCACACATCTGCAACAGGGTCATTTTCAATAATTATCTGACGGGTCGGTTCATTAACCAGCTGGCGGTACCAGAATTCTGGAACACAGACTTCTCCCGGATCTTTAGAGCTTTCACCCGGGTTACCGTTTCCGTCCAGATCCGATGTTTCACTTAAATCTGATTCTGAAACAAGCTGAGTGATCCAGTCTGTATCAGTCAGTTCCGGGGAGTTTACACATCCGGCAACAACAATCATCGCCGCTGCTGCAACTGCGAGTTTTTTCATTTTACTGCCTCCTTGTTACCGGACCATTCCGGCAGTTCCACTATGATTCCGGGGCAATGGCAGGATATTATTCGTCAGTAACAGATTGTAACAGCTGAGATATTCGGGAAGCATGACGACCTTGATCTCTTTTCCTTGGTTGAGGAGAGGGCGTGGGTTATACTATTCCCTAACCATTGGAGGGTTTATGGCCACGCAGCTGGAATGTCCGTCATGCGGTGCTACTGTAAAGGTTCGCAGGGGTGTCCCTTCGGTCGAATGCCAGTACTGCGGTAATTCAATTATGGTTCCCGGGTACAAAGAATCGTCTTCGTCGCCTGCACAAGTACAGGTGTTTCCGACCAGGTCATGCGGAGGAACCGTTGCAGTTATAGTTGCTGTTAGCATTCTGCTGGTAGTTGGCATTTCTGTGTTTGTTTACACCATGACAGGATCTGCAATTTCAGAGAAATCCGAGTCTGCTTTACCTGATCGACTGGAGATCGTGATCAATGAATTTGGTAGTGCAGGAAGCGGTCCGGGGTATTTTCAGGATCCGGTCTGTATTGCAATTGACGGTAACGACCGTATTTATGTGGGGGAAAGAGAAACGGGGCGGATACAGGTTTTCAGCACCGGCGGAGAATACCTGCGGCAGTGGGCATTCGCTTCTGGCGACGGGCACTATCTTTCCTCAATGTCGGCTGACAACAAAGGTACTGTCTACCTGGTGTACGGAGGTGAGCTTTTTGCATACTCCGGCGAATCCGGTGAGCTTCTGGACTCACTGCAGCACCCTGAAGGCTGGGGTTTTGACGATGTGGATACGGCGCCTGATGGAAGCATTCTTGCTTCGTGGTACAAACACGGGGATGACATTCTGCGCTTTAATCCAGACGGAGAAATAACGCTGACAGTTGAAAGTGCCATCAGTTCAAACACTGGTGACAGCGAGCTGAGTACAACAGTAGTGTCTGGAAATCTGGGAGAATTCTATGCTTTCGGATCTTTCAACAGTGTTGTTCTCAGTTTCAACTCCGATGGTCGTTTTCTGGACCGATTTGGCAGTGATGATCTGTTCACAATGCCGTCGGGAATGGATGTAGATCCTCTGGGCCGTCTTTGGATAAGCGATTTTGGAAACCTTCTTGTTTTCAGCCCTTCAGGTGAACTGCTTAATACTATCGATCCAGGTGTTTACGTTAGGGATTTTGTAATAAACTCAGACCGTCAGCTTTTTGGATTAACCGTTGACGGAACCGTTATTCAACTCGATCTATCGAATTACTGAGAGGAGAGAACATGGCACTAGTAACGCTGCACGGTGAACAGGTTGAAACAGTGGGAGCTCTTCCTGAAGAGGGGATGAAAGCCCCTGGTTTCAGTCTTACCGCTACCGACCTGTCAATGAAAGAATTGAGGCATTATGCTGGTAAGGTGAAGGTACTCAATATATTCCCCAGCCTTGATACTTCCGTTTGCGCAGCATCAGTGCGCAGATTCAACAAAGAAGCCGGCAGCCTTCACAGCACTGTTGTTCTTTGCATTTCCGCAGATCTGCCTTTTGCTCACTCCAGGTTTTGCGAGATAGAGGGGTTGAAGGATGTTGTTTCACTTTCATGTTTCCGTTCACCGGAGTTCGGCAGAAACTACGGAGTTACTTTAACCACAGGACCTCTTGCCGGTCTTCTTACCAGAGCGGTTGTTATTCTGGACGGATCCGATCTGGTTGTTTACACTGAACTCGTTCCTGAGATCGGGCAGGAACCTGACTACGAAGCTGCCATAGAAGTGCTTAGGGCAATGGTGTAGCTGTGGACGGAACAAAGCGATCGGAGTTGATGGCAGGTATGATGGTGCAGGTTGTTCAGAAGCACCATCAGAGAACCGGAGAACTCACAGAGGGAGTAATTGCGGTACTTCTCACAAAGTCGTCTTTCCATCCTCATGGTATCAAAGTCAGGCTTGAATCCGGTGTTGTTGGAAGAGTAAAGGCTGTTATGCGGGAGTAGATGCAGTACAGCTGTACTTCCGGGAATAATTTTTCCTGCGTGTTGTAGTACAGTTGTATTCGCAGTTCAACTTACTTTTGCAGGGAGTGGTGTATGTGTTTTTTCCCGTTGTTGATGGCTGGTCTTGTCGGAGTTATACCAGTGGGCACTCCACTGGCCACAGTCAGCCGGATGGAATTCGTTCCTGGCGAAGACGGTGCCGTGATCCAGTGGCCTGTTGTTGAAGGGGATTTTTCCGGAGTAAGCAGAGTAAATGAAATCCTGGCTTATGAAAATGTGACAGGAGAAACAATTGAAGAGACCTCTGAAAACTACAGTGTCAACCACAGAGGGATAGTTGGTTCATCGTTTCGGGTAGTATGGAGCGATCCGCAGTTTCTTGATCTTGAGATTACTGTGGAAACCCTCGGGGCATATCCGTCATCCATGGTTTTCAGATATCTGTTTGATCTGGAAACCGGTGAGGAAGTTACCCCGAATGATCTGTTCGTTCCGGAAACGCTGCCCGAACTGATCCAGCTGTGCGACAGCATGCTCCAGGAGCGGATACACAATGAAACCGGTGATGAGTTTGTTTTTACTGAAGAGAATCTGAAGAATGTGGGGATGAGGCGGGGAGGGATCGTGTTTCACTACGACTTCAACTATCCCCATGCATCTGCAGCGGCAAAACCTGACGGAGAGCTGTTTTTCCCGTGGAGCGAAGTCAACCAGTTCCTTCTTCCACAGCACAGACGATAAGCAGTCTCCCACAGTTACACAAAGTTAACTCTGTGGTATCTCTTTTTCCCTGCTCTCAGGAGCAGGGAATTATCTTTAATCAAAGTTTCTGTGATATTTTCTTCAGGAACTGATACTCTCTCTCCCTGAATGTACAGTCCTCCCTGCTTGCCCAGTCTTCTGGCATCACCGCGGCTTGAGCACAGCCCTGTCTGCGTAAACAGATCAATTGCACTGAGACCTTCATCCAGATTTGCGAGAGGGATGCTGGTTGATGGTACATCCTGTTGTGTTCCTGTGCCTGTAAAAAGAGATTTTGCAGCACTCTGCGCCTTCTCAGCCTCTTTTCTGCCGTGTGCGATGGCTGTGGCTTCAAAAGCCAGTTTTTCCTTTGTCTTCCTGATATCCGCACCTTCAAGTTTCTCGTACTCTGCGATCTCGTTGATTGAGAGGAAGGTGTAGAGTTTCATGAAGTAGGTCGCATCTCTGTCATCTACATTGATCCAGAACTGGTAGTACTGGTAGGGTGATGTAAGTGCCGGGTCAAGCCAGACAGCTCCTCCTGGTTGCGATTTACTCATCTTCTCGCCTGTGGAAGTGGTAACAAGCGGGCAGGTGAATCCGTAGGTTTCAGAAGACTCCTTTCTGCGGATCAGGTCTATCCCTGCCACGATGTTTCCCCACTGGTCGGCTCCTCCCACCTGAAGTGTGCAGTTGTGCTCTTTGAACAGGTGCAGGAAGTCGTACGACTGCAGCAGCATGTAGTTGAATTCAAGGAATGATAATCCGGTTTCCAGTCTCTGTTTCACACTCTCTGCGGTGAGCATTCTGTTAACACTGAAATGTCTGCCCACTTCTCTGAGGAAACTGATGTAGTTCAACTTGTTAAGCCAGTCAGCATTGTTAAGGAGAACGGCTCCGTTATCGGTGCTGCTGGAGAAATCAAGAAACCGGTTCATCTGGGACTTCAGAGAATCCGCCCAGTTGTTAATGGTGTCTCTGGTTTCAAGAGTACGCTCAGTTGATCTGCCTGACGGATCACCGATAAGAGCCGTAGCTCCTCCAATAAGGATGTGAGGTTTGTGCCCGGCCTTCTGAAGGTGACTGGCTATCATCAGCGGAACAAGGTGGCCGAGATGCAGGCTGTTTGCTGTGGCATCAAAACCTATGTAAAAGGAGAGAGAACCGGCATCCAGGAGTTCGTTCAACTTTTCCTCATTTGTCATCTGGTAAACAAGACTTCTGTCAATCAGACTCTGGAGTGTATCCATTGTCCGCTCCTTCCGGTTTTGGTTTACACATCTGGCGAGTTTACATTTTTTTCTGTATTTTGTCAACGAACAGCAGAAAGGGTATTAACCATATGGAAATGATAGAATTCGAGCATCCTGTTGCAAGAGACTTTGTTACGCGGTTGAGAAGGAAAGAAGCGTCTCCTGCCAGATTCAGGGCTTACGCCAACCGACTGGCATATCTTCTGGCGGTTGAGGCAACGCGAGACCTTTCTACTGCTCCGGCAGAGGTGGAAACTCCACTGGAAACTACTCTGGGAGAAGTTCTGGTTGACCACCCCGTTATTGTTCCCATTCTCCGGGCCGGTCTTGGATTGCTGGAAGCATTTCAGGATCTGCTGCCTGACAGCCAGGTGGCATTTATCGGTATAAGCAGAGATGAAGCCACGGCAAAACCGGTGTGGCACTACTCTTCTGTACCCGATGTTGTCGGGAAGAAAGTTATAGTTCTTGATCCAATGCTTGCAACTGGTGGAACCGCAGCATCAGTTCTGGAGTATCTGTTCGAGAAGAAGGCTTCGGAAGTGGTTCTGGTCTCCGTCGTGGCGGCTCCTGAGGGAATTGCCCGGCTGGAGGTATTTGAAAATCTTACGGTGATCACCGTGTGCGTTGACAGAGAACTTGACGCCAGCTGGTACATCAGGCCTGGCCTGGGTGATTTTGGCGACAGGCTCTATTCAAACAATACCTGATCGGTTTAACGGAGGAAATTTGCTTCGATACAGAAGAAACTGGCTTGCCGTTGTTCTTATTGTGGCTGCGGTGGGGGTGACTATGATGTTCACAGTCTCCGTTGATGAAAATACGGGAACTCCGTGGAAGTTCTACACGGATATGGATACTCTGGACAGCTGCCGCATGGGAATGCTTACAGTACTGGCAGACACCATAGATGTTCACACATCAGCCATTGGTGAGGGATTTCTCGGTGGAGCAGTTCGTGATCTTGGTATTTCAGGCGGACAGTATCTTTCAACATGCGGTATTCTTATGGACAGCCTGGGGTGGACTGTTCAGAGAGCAGGAGATACCCTCAGTGCAATTTACTGCCATGACCAGCTTTCGGAACTCAGAGCATATCCGCGTAACAGAAGGGGATTTTACAGAATCTGCTACACAGACGGTAGTCCTGTCGACTGGGAGTATGTGCCCCAGGAAAGGTGGGTTCGTCAGAGAGCCATTTCCTGTGAAATTTCCACCACGGTCTGGGATGCTCTGTGGGAAACGGCACTGCCTGAAGACCTCACTGAATCGGGAATTCTGGTGAACAGCAGAGACTCTTCACGGGCGGTGGGTTACATCTCGGAACTTCAGCGTGCTCTTACCGACCGGCTGTTTGTTTACGACATCGATTTCTACTACGATGTGAAAGTAGGAGACAAACTCTGGATTTTCATTGAAGAGAACCGCTACCCTGTTGACGGGGAAACCGGGTTCAGAAGGATACTTGCGGCCAAGTACCAGTTTGCGTACGGTGGAATCGCTGAAGCATTTCCCTTCTTCCATCGGCCAGAAGAATCCGATTCGGCCGAGATCATTCTCGATCACTACCACCGTGACGGAGCCTCTCTGAGAACGATGTTCCTGAAAATGCCGGTTCCGTTCGGAAGAGTCAGCTCAGGATACACCGATGCCAGGATGCATCCGGTTCTTGGATACACGCGGGCACACAGGGGTATAGACTACGCAGCGCCCATGGGCACCGAGATATATGCCGTCGGAGATGGTGTGATCACACTTCGGGGCTGGAGTGGCGGCTATGGCAACATGGTTCGCATCAGGCATGCAAACGGTTACGAAACAGGTTACGGCCACATGAGCAATTTTGCATCGGGACAGAGCGTAGGAAGTTTTGTTCATCAGGGAGAAATTATCGGATACATAGGTACTACAGGTCTTTCAACAGGCCCTCATGTACACTTTGAGATGAAGAGAAATGGTTCTTACGTCAATCCTGCCACAGAGATAATGCCTCCAGCTGATCCGCTTGAAGGGGAAGAGCTTGAGAGATTTCTTGCTGAGATGTCTGTAATTGAGGCCCAGTGGTCGATGCTCACCGGAACAGACCTTCCTGTGCCACAGGAGGAGCCCGAGGCTGAAACCCAGGAGTCTGTGGAGTGACCCGGTCTGTCACGGATGAGTTTTTCTGGGATTCTGTTTTTTCACCGATACTTGACAGCCTCACTGAAAACTCCAGAACCACAGTCGGAGGCCTTGGAGGAGCATCCCTTTCCCTGGCAGTGGTATCTGCTCACAGGCTTGCCGGTCCAACTATTGTAGTTGCCCCGACTGTAACAACCGCTGAATCTCTCAGGGATGATATAAAAGCTGTCACTGGAACAGATGTACTTTACTTTCCTGCCTACGAAACTCTCCCCTTCCAGGGCGAAGCAGCTCATCAGAGTGTTATTGCAGACAGAATTGAGTGCCTGGCGGGGCTGCATTCCGCCAGACATGATACCCTGGTTGTTGTTCCGGCAAGGTCTCTGGTAAAGAGGCTTCCCCCTGCGGATTCTTTCAGGATGCTATCGGTTTACAGAGGAATGCGTCTCAGCCCGAACAGCCTTGAAAACTGGCTGCTTTCAGCGGGTTACATCAAAGAGTCTTCTGTATTTGAGCAGGGCAGATGGTCCAGAAGAGGCGGAATTGTTGATATTGGTACCTACGGGAATGACAATCCGTACAGGATAGAATTTTTCGGAGATGAAGTTGAGTCGGTTCGTCTGTTTGATCAGCATTCACAGAGAACCATCAACCGGGTAGGCACTGCGGTTATTCTACCTGCCAGAGAGGTGGTTCTTACTCCTGGGGAGTGGAATGCTGCTGCAGACAGAGTACCCGATGAGCACCCGCTTGAGGAATTCATGTACGGGGCAAGTGATTTCCCGGGAATAGAGCATCATCTGCCTCTGTTTTTCAACAGTTTTTCCACCATCTTTGACTACCTGGCGGAAATTGGAACGCTTATTCTTGTAGAACCGCTCAGGCTGAAACAGGTTATCGAAGAAACGATTCTGGCAAGAAAAGCGGCCTTTCCTGGAGATCTTCCATTCAAATTTTCCGAAGCTTATGCTTCCTGGAAGGAAATTGAGACCAGTATTGCCCGCTGCGGCCGTGTCCTGGAACACACCCTGGTTCCTTCAGAGACTGTAGACTTTTACCTGCCCACAGAGCCTCAGACAGGGTTTATGGGGCACCGTGACGAGATGTTCCGGCAGATGAGGCAGTGGCGGGACAGTGGTTTCCGAATCGCAGTTGCCTGCGACACCGGGGCTGAATCCAATTCCTTCAGAGAACTGCTTCCGGAAGATATCCGAAAATCGGTGGAAGTTCCGGTTCTGTCCATTTCAGATGGTTTTGTGATGAGGAACAGCGGTTCTGCCATCGCGTTTCTGTGTGAGCGGAGACTGCTCAGTACAAGAAGGCGTCCGGAAAGGGTAAGAAAATTCCGGGGTGGCGAAACACTGGCATCATGGGAAGAACTTCAGCCTGGAAACTACATTGTTCATGAAGCCTACGGCATTGGTCAGTTTCTTGGGTTGAAGCAGCTTACAGTTGCCGACGGTGATGTGGATTGTCTTGAGCTTGTTTACAGAGACGGAGACCGGCTGATGATTCCTCTGGAACAGATAGGTCAGGTACAGAAGTACCTTACTCCAGGTGGAGGAAATCCTGTTCTCGACAAAATTGGTGGAACTGCCTGGCTCAAACGGCTTTCCAGAGTAAAAAACAGGGCGCAGGAAATCGCCGGAAGACTTGCAATACTGTATGCCGAGAGAACTGTAAGAAAAAGGCCGGCGTTTCCTCCCCCAGGCAGGCTCTCTGAAGCCATGGAGAAAAGTTTTCCTTACGAGGAAACTCCTGATCAGGCCGCTGCTATCAATGCCGTGATGAAAGATTTTTCGAAAGATACACCAATGGAAAGACTCATCTGCGGAGATGTGGGCTACGGGAAAACAGAGGTTGCCCTTCGCGCTGCGTTCAGGGCTGCAGAAGCCGGTGTCCAGGTTGCTGTTCTGGCACCGACTACAGTTCTGGCAGAGCAGCACTACAACACATTTCGCGACAGACTTGCAGAGTTTCCGGTAAAGGTGGATGTCCTCAGCAGATTTCAGAGCCGTGCAGAACAGAAAAAAACGCTCACAGGCATGTCCCAGGGTGATGTGTCCATAGTTGTGGGAACTCACCGTCTGTTGCAGAAGGATGTCAGGTTCAACAACCTGGGTCTTCTGATCGTAGACGAGGAACAGCGGTTTGGAGTTAAACAGAAAGAGTACCTGCGGGAGATGAAAACAACGGTAGATACGCTTACCCTTACGGCTACGCCTATTCCAAGAACTCTTCACATGGCCCTTTCCGGTTTCAGGGAGATTTCCATTATTTCAACTCCTCCCCGGGACAGATACCCTATTCAAACAGAAATTACCACTTTCAATCACGACATTATCGCAAGGGCAGTAGCCAGAGAACTGGAAAGAGACGGTCAGATATTCTTCATCCACAACCGCATAAGTACCATCGAAAAAATGAAGAGCAGGCTGGAGAGTTTTCTTGATATAGACATCGTTGTAGGACACGGTCAGATGAGTTCCCACCAGCTTGAAGATGTGATGCATTCATTTATGGCTGGAAAATACCAGATGCTTCTTTCCACAAGCATTATTGAGTCAGGGATAGACCTGCCCAGAGTGAACACCATGTTTATTGACAATGCACAGAACTTCGGCCTGGCAGAGCTTTACCAGTTGCGGGGAAGGGTGGGCCGAAGCCACCACAGAGCTTACTGTTACATGATTACACCTGGCGGTCTTGGCAGGTTGAAGCCGGAGGGCAGAAACAGGCTGGAGGCAATCCAGAGGTATACCAGACTGGGAAGCGGCTGGCACATTGCCATGCGGGACCTTGAGCTCCGAGGTGCAGGAGAGTTTCTGGGCGCCGGGCAGAGTGGTCAGGTGGAGTCTGTAGGATACTCCATGTTCGAGGAACTCCTGGCCCGTGAGGTTAGCATGCTGAAAGGTGAAAAAGGCGGTTTGCAGAGACCTCAGGCCCGTATTGAACTTCCCGGAAAGGCATTTATTCCTGAGGAATACATGCCGGATACTTCTGAGAGGGTTCACCTGTACAGATGGGTCTGGCGGGCAAAGACGCAGGATGATGTAAAACAGTGGCTTGAGTATGTCAAAGACAGATTCGGGACAATACCGCAGCCGGTGAGAGGGGTGGCCGACCGTGCCTGGGTGAACAGCCTTGCAATGAAGTCCGGTATAGAGGATGTTGTCCTCAGTTCTTTCATGGCGAGGCTGGTGTTTTTACCCGGAGCAGCCCCCAGGGTACAGAAAGTCAGATCCCTTGCTGGAGAAGGCTGGAAAGTACAGACGGAAAAAACAGGGCGGACCGTGCTTTCCAGAAACTTCAGAGACAGCCTGCCTGAGGAGAGAATGTTCGCGTTGCTTACCGTTTTGCGTATATTCGCCCAATACTTCGAGAATCATTAACACTAGTTTTAGAGTAAACTGAGGTGGAATTTATGCGAGCGCTTCTTTATGCCGTTACAGCAGTTACGATACTTCTTGTATTGTCCTGCGGAAAGACCGGTGAACTCGGTTCTGTAAACGGCTCTGCTGTAACCACAGACGAGTATCTTTCTGTTTTCAACAATCTTCCTGCAGATCTGCAGGTTGCTGTTCTTGAACCGGGTGGCAGAATGGGACTGATGACAAAAATAGTTATGAAAAAGTCACTTCTTGCCGCCTGGCAGGAGGATCCTTCGGTTTCTGAAGGCTGGGAAGATATCTACAGAGTTTCATTGCTGTCGGACTCTGTGTTCAACCGGATTGGAATGCGGTTTGATTCCCAGGCCTACACAGATTCCATTGCCTCATGCGGCTACTCAGGTTTTTCTCTGCAGGTTGTTCTTGTGGATGATTCCGTGGAAGCCTCTGTAATTGCAGATCAGTGGAACTCCGGGAATTTTGAAATTTCGGCCCTGTCCATGGTTGCACCGTGGAGTCTTGAAGACGGTTCAAGTTACAGAATATTCAGCGGTCCAGTTCAGAGGATTACAAGTACATTCTTTCCCCTGCTGACCATTGAAACCGGCGTTGCACATGTAATTCCCATGTATGGAGAGTGGTGCGTGGGGCTGCTCAATCTTACAGAGGGAGACTGGATTCCTGATGAGAGGGCACCGGGCATGGGGCTTCTTACTGCTGTTGCCTCAGCAACACCACATGTGGTGTTGTCAAAGGGAATTTCATCGCTGGCCGATAACTGCATCTTAAATGAGAACCGACTGGTACCCTCTGGAACCGGGACACAGGAACCTGTGGTACTGCTGGAGAGAGACACGCTTACAGTGGCAGATATTCTGGATGTAATGTCCATGTCTGATCCTGCGAATTTTCCAGGAGAGGTTTCTGCGGAAATAGCAGTGTTTTCACCGCCAGAAGTATTTGCAGCGCCAGAGGTTACCCTGTGGTTTTATGTAGAATCGCTTGCGCAGAGATACAGCCTTGCAGAGCAGGCGGAACAGCAGGGCATCGTTCTTCCGGAAAATGCACTTGATTTTGCCAGAGCCGAGAGTGTGGTAAG
>JAGGYZ010000129.1 GCA_021162285.1 Candidatus Fermentibacteraceae bacterium | reverse complement strand
TTTCCGACGAAGAATAAATAGCAGGGTTCGGGGAAGGCAGAGGAATGTAGGTTTCTTCCATAAGACTCAGAGGCACTGGTTCAGTTGCCGGAAGAACAGTGCAGTTGCTGCGAACCGGCAGCCATGAAACACTGACAACTTCTACACCGGTTGCCTGAGAGCCTGCCGGAAGTGATATCGGTGTGTTGATTACAGGAAGAGCAGGTGAGCCCACTCTGCCGATTGACGGTGTGGCAGGTATGGTAACCGAGGTAAAGTTGCCCATTCTGTGAAGATCAATTTCCGACGCAGAAAAGGGAATGTTTACACTGAACTCCCCGGCCATTGCCAGTGTTAGAATCAACACCGACAGCAAAGCAGCAAATCTCATCGTATCTCCTTCGTGTTGAAGTTACCCAACGAAACACACAGTATATATATACAAAACAGGACTGGCGGAACAGGTTGCTGTTACAGTCGATAACAGTGTTCTATTACTGGGATTAAGATGTTCTGTATCAGTCAGTTATCCAGATCCATGGCAAACTCGAGAAAATTTGAAGAAGCCTCTCTCACAGTTGTTGAATCCCAGTTAACAGGGTTGAAGAGCCAGGCTGGTGTTTCTTCTGTTTCCCTGTACAGCATAAGACCTGTTGAATCTGCTGCAATGAACCACTGACAATCCAGAAAAGAAAACCCTGTTTCTGCTGCCTCTGAAGGCTCCATGCTTCCGAAGGAAACAGGGGCGGGATAGATGGTGAAATAGAGCTGATCACCCTGGGCTAAGAGACTGCTGAAGTAGTTTGCAAAATCTCTACCGTTTTCACCCGGGAATACTGATACAGCAAGCAGAGGAAGTGTTTCCCCCTCGCCATTACCAGCCAGATCTTCCCAGTTGACTCCGGTTTCTTCATTCAGCAGCTCAGCCTCTTCGGGTGTTAAAGCAGTGTGCTCGCCTTCTCCTTCGTCTGACAGTATGTCTGAAACAAGAAGGGCTCCAACACCTGCCACCACCACTACCAGTATTATCAGTGTAAGATCTGTTTCCTCGGAGGAGGATTCTGTTCCCCCTCCGGAAGCGAACGGGTGCGCCACAGCTAGATTGGAGAATACGAGAAGCAGTATCAGTGATGTGACGCGTTTCATGATCTATTCCTCGTCATTTCTGTAATCATCCATGATTTTCTTCTGTATATCCCGGGGGGTTGCTTCATAGTGGGAGAAAGACTGGGTGAAACTTCCACGGGCCTGTGTAAGAGAACGCAGAGAACTGGTGTACTGGTAAAGCTCCGCCTGTGGAACCGCTGCTTTGATCACCTGAAAACCACCACGGGCTTCCATTCCCTGAATCTTGCCGCGTCTGGAGTTAACATCACCCATTACATCACCCATGTAATCGTCGGGAACTGTAATTTCCAGGGACATGATAGGCTCAAGCAATACGGGGCCGGCTTCCATCATCAGGTTCTGGAAACACTTGCTGGCAGCCAGCTTGAAGGCCATATCCGAAGAGTCGACCGCGTGGGATGAACCATCTGTAACAATGGCTTTAACATCGATAACTTCACTGCCTGAGATAGGTCCTTTGTGCATCGCTTCCACAACACCTTTTTCCACGGCAGGAATGTACTTTGTGGGAACATTTCCACCTGAAACCTCGCTAGCGAACTCATAACCTTCGCCCCGGGGTTTTGGCTCAATTCTCATTAGTACATGGCCGTACTGGCCTCTGCCACCGGACTGCTTTCTGTGTTTGTAAGCTCCAGATGCCTTTTTTGTTATTGTTTCCTGGTAGGCAATTCTTGGCTTGAACAGCTCTGCCTCTACGCCGCTGAGTTCTTTCAGACGGGCAAGCATGGTCATAAGGTGAAGTTCCCCCATACCGTTTACAGTTGTCTGGCCTATATTGGTTTCGTTCCTTGTGATAAATGTGGGGTCCATGGAGCCAAGCTTGTGAAGGCCGACACCCATCTTGTCTTCATCGCCCCGCTTCTTCGCACGGATGGCTGCTCTGTAAACCGGGTTGGGAAATGCTATCGGAACAAGCTTTTCCTGATGGCTTTTGTCGCACAGAACATCATTTGTTATTGTGTTCTTAAGCTTGGCCACTGCAATTACATCTCCTGCCACCATTTTTGAGGTGTCTTCTCTGGATGCTCCGTTCATGTAGTAGTAGTTGCCCAGTCTCTCGGTCTGATGTCTGGCAACATTGATAGTTTCATGCGAACCTTCTGCCGAGCCCCGGAGTACCTTGAGGTAAACCATGTCTCCTACATGTTTGTCGTGCTTTGTACTGAATGCCCTGGCAACAAACGAACCTTTGGGATCCGGAAGAACCGGGTCGCCGTCAAGAACCTCTGCAGGGGTGGCTTCAAGTGGAGATGGGGAATACTCTACAACAGCGTCGAGTACGAATTTCTGCCCTACCGGAGGAATGGAAGTGCCGCAGTAAAGAGGAAACAGTCCTCTGTTTTTCACAGCCAGTTTAATACCCTTCTTCAATTCATCTTCCGTGAGGGTTTCGTTGGCAAAAAATGTTTCCATGAGTTCTTCATCGGCTTCAGCAGCTTCCTCGATAAGCTGCATTCTGTAGCTTTCCATCTGTTCTTTCGCGGCTTCCGGAACAGGGATTTCTACGCCTTCAGCGTTCTCCGCCTTACCTGTTATGGCGTTGACAACACCGGTAAATGTATCGCCATCCATAACGGGGAAAACAACAGGAATGATGTGCTTGTTAAACATTTCCCTGGCCTGCTCCAGAACTCTGTCGAAGGCGGCATTTTCCCTGTCTACTCTGCTTACGTACACGAACACCGGTATGTTGGCATCTTTTGCAAAATTCCATGTTTTGTAGCTGCCTACCTCTACTCCGTCTTTGCCGTCTATAAGAAGGATGGCAAGATCAGATGCAGAGACAGCACCAATTGTTTCACCGTGGAAATCGGCGAGTCCCGGGGTGTCTATGATGTTTACCTTGTGATCGTTCCAGTCAAGATTGGCAATAGATGACTCGAAACTGTGCTTTTTCTCTCTGCTTTCTGCAGTGAAATCGAACACGCTTGTTCCCTCATCTACACTTCCAAGTCTTTCGATTCCACCACCTGCAAAAAGCAGGGCATCACAGAAGCTGGTTTTTCCAACAGAACCGTGACCCAGCACGGATACGGTTCTCAGTTTTTCAGAACTGTAGTTTTTCATTAGTATCTCCGTTGTTATTGGTGTAAATATGAATTAATATACAATTACTTTCAGTTTCCGGAAAGTGAATATTACCGTTGCAGGTGTACTTGTGTCAACGGCTTAATCAGGGTCTGGTCAAAGGCGGGTATATTGTATTATCAAATCAGGCTGAAAAGAACTCTTTTTTGTTTGGCAGTGAGGTATATCTGATGGAAATTATTATGATGCTTCCTGTAATAGGAGCAGTCGTTGCGGGCTTTCTTATATTGAGGAAAGTTCTGGCAGAATTCGGCGGTCCATCCAGAGAGGAACAGTACCGGCTGCTGGAAGAGGAATTCAAAAAGGCAGACAACAAAATAACAGGTCCGAATACACCCAGATGCCCTTTGTGCGGAGGAGATACAGAGCGGTTTCAGTATCCGCATCTGCGTGTGTGGCGTTGTGTAGACTACCCCAGGTGCAGAGGCTTTGTAAAAGCGACCAAAGGTGGAACAAGGTACAGCCGGAAATGGCACAACAGGTAGAAAGGGAGATCTGAATTGGCAATTGAAGCCAGAATAATGCGGCATCCGGTTTTGCCCCCTCTTTCGGACAACTGGGTGAAATTTACCTTCAACGGAAGAGAGATGATTGGCAGAAAAGGTGAGATGGTTTCGTCCGCTGTGTTCGCTGGCGGTGAGCATGTTTTCGGTCACCATCACAAAGATGGCGGTGCACAGGGTTTGTTCTGCGCCAACGGTCAGTGTTCCCAGTGTACACTGATAATTGACGGCATTCCACTCAAGAGCTGTATTGTTCCGCTGGAGGAAGGCATGGTTGTGCAGTCTGTTGAGGGCCTGCCTTCTCTGGGTGA
>JAGGYZ010000248.1 GCA_021162285.1 Candidatus Fermentibacteraceae bacterium | reverse complement strand
TTATTAAGCTCTCCCTTTACGACCTTCAGCTGGTAGCGTCTTCCAAGATACAGATGAGTTTCACCACTGATATATCTTCTTTCCGGTGTCCTTGGTACAAACTGCTGGAAATACCTGAGTTGCTTCAGTATCCATCTGGCTCTTTTGCGGAGCTTGAGTTCAACTGCAGCCAACTCAGAAGAACAGGGAGCTTTCACCACAACTGAGCTGTCTGGATGCACAGCAATCTCAAGGGTTTTTCTTGCACTGGAAAGCAGCAGATACTCGATTCTCTTGCTACCGTACTGCAGATAATGAAAACTGCCACTCATCAGAAACTTCTGTGCCTGGCGACTTGCATTGTTTTCTCAATTATTCTATCCATTTCCTCGGAAGTCAGCTCTACTCCCCTGCCGTGTTTAACTTCATCATAGAGATAGTCATCAATGTCATTAATGGCCTGTTTCTGTGCATCCTCATCATTCCAGAAATTTACCTTCCTGTATGAATCCAGAATCATCTTAAAAGCTATTGCAGTGTCTGCCACTATTTCTTCAAGTTCAGCTGCTGTTAATTCATGATTCTCAAAGAAAGGCTTCAGTACCCCAAAATAAGCCATGGCATCCTCATTATCGTCAAGCCTGTCAGGAACATCATCATGCACTCTGCCAACAACCTTGTTTCGTATCTCTATTACTTTATCCAGATAGTCAAGATCTGAAAATCTTTTGGCTCTGAAATCATCAATCGCCTGCTGAATCAGTTTGGAAAACCTTTCGTAGAAAGCCGGGTCTTCATCCATTCTATCAGTAACAATTTTCCTGGTGGCATGAATAATTGTATCTGCTTTGGATGCCGTTGTACGCTTGCTGCCATATACACCATGATCCTCTTTCACCTGACTGAATGTTTTCTCATCAAAGATATTCACCGGTTCATTCAGCTGAATCACTTCACTGGCAAATATCTGAGTGTCAAGAAGTTTGCTGATTTTAGGCTCATAATCTCTGTAATCAATTGCCTCTGCGTAGCGAAGTTTCACAGAAGCTTTCAGCGTCTGGAATTTACGCAAATCAGTTTTGTATCGAAGAACAGTCTCATCAGGAGTTTCCATCAGAAATCTGTCTGAAGAAAATGCTATTGCAAGTGTTTTGCTGTATTCAGCCAAACGGTGATAAAACTCTTCCCGCACGAAATCATCACCAAGCAGCATTTCGTAAGCTTCCTCATCATAGGAATGTTTGACAGTCTTGAAAATATCCCACAAATCAGAGTATTTCTGTGGCAGCTTCCCAATCTCTGAAGCAACTGAAGTGAGTGTTCCCACAAGATCAGATTCATCAAAGCCTTCGAATGCACTGTACATGGTAAGAGCATTATCCAGCTCACCCAGAATACTGGCATAATCCACAATGAAACCAAACTCCTTGTTCTCAAAAATGCGATTTACTCTGGCTATTGCCTGCAGCAAAGTGTGTTCTCTAAGCTTTCTACACAGATAGAGCACTGTATTCCTCGGTGCATCAAAACCGGTTAACAACTTGTCAACTACAATCAGTATTTCAGGGTCTGTGCCAAACTTGAACTGATTGATGAGCTGCTTTGTGTATTCTTCCTCACTGCCGTATCGCTTCATCATCTTTGTCCAGAATCGAATAACATCATCGGCAGGCTCGTCATCAGTTTCTTCAAAACCTTCACGCATATCAGGAGGAGAGATAACAACACCAGATGAAACAAAGCCTATCTCTTCAAGAAATGCGTGATACTTCAATGCAGATACCTTACTGGGGGCAACCAGTTGAGCCTTGAAACCCGTACCCTGCCAATTTGCACGATAGTGTTCACTGATATCAAAAGCTCTCATGTAGATAACCTGCTCTGCCTTGTTCAACATTGAAGACCTGGAGTATTTTCGCTTGAGATCAGCTTTCTGTTCTTTTGTAAGCCCCTGGGTGTGTCTTTCAAACCAGAGATCTATAGCTTTTTTGTTCTGCTGCATCTCCACATGACGACCTTCGTAGAGCAGAGGAACAACAGCTCCATCAGCAACAGCCTGTGATATGGAATAATGCGGTTCTATCAGGTTTCCGAATTTAACAAAGTTGTTCTTTTCTTTCTTCAGCAATGGAGTACCTGTAAATCCCAGATAGCAGGCCCTGGGAAACATCAAACGCATTTTTGCCGAAAACGTGCCGAACTGTGTACGATGACTTTCGTCTACCAGCACAAATATGTCTGGTGATAAATCCTGATGTTTCTTCAAAGTCATTGCTTTGTCAAACTTGTGTATAAGTGTAGTGATGATACCAGCGTTATCCTGACCTGCAAGCTGCAACAGATTCCGACCGGATGTTGCCCGTTTTGGTTCAAGACCGCATGCATCGAAAGTATTACGCAATTGCTTATCCAGATCTGTTCGATCGGTAACAAGCACGAGGCGGGGATTGGGTATCTCAGGATCAAGGGCAAGGTTTCGAGCAAGCATCACCATTGTCAGTGATTTACCTGACCCCTGGGTGTGCCAGATAATCCCCCCTCTGCGGGCACCATTCTCATCAAATTGTTTTACACGCTTCAGGGTTGATTTTACAACAAAGTACTGCTGATACCGTGCAATCTTTTTTATACCACCATCAAACAGGGTATACTTCCAGGCCAGCTCCAGAAGTCTCTCTGGCCTGCAAAGAGCATAGATTGCCCTGCTCTGCTCTGTAACAAGCCTGTCTGCAGTAAAAGATGAAGGAGCAACCCCAAGAATCTTATCTGTATCTACAGAACGGGAAAGAACCTCTCCAAGAGCATCGTCAACACCGGATTCTTTCCATATACCCCAGAATTTTGCACCAGTACCGGTCGTGCCGTATCTCGCACTGTTCTTGTTTACCGCCACAAGAAGCTGAGAATAGACAAACAGCCGTGGAATGTAATCTTCGCCCTGATTCCGAACAGATTGTGAAACTGCCTGATCAACTTCAATATTCGGTGACTTGCACTCAATAACACAAAAGGGAATCCCATTCACAAACAGCACAAGATCAGGGCGAACAGTCTCTGTACTCCGGGAGCGCTCAACACTGAACTCGGAGGTTACATGAAAACGGTTCTTTTCAACATTCTTCCAGTCAACATACTTCAGGTTGTGGCTCTTTGAATCACCGTCAATTGTCTGTTCCAGAGCAGTTCCAAGGGTAAGCAGGTCATAGATAACCTCGTTGGTTCTAACCAGCCCGTCATATTTCACATTCTTCAGCTTCTGAATCGCAGTTTGTATATTTTCTTCACTAAAAAGAAACTCACTGCCCTTGTGCCAAATACGGTTGATCTCTTTCAGGCTTTCCCGCAGCACCCCTTCAAGCAACACATTGGAAGCTCTTCCCTGCCGCTCACGCAGGGCTTCAGCCGGTGTCAGATACTCATACCCCATCTGTACAAGCAACTGGATTGCAGGAAGCTGGGAGAGGTGTTTTTCATCAAACTTCATATGGCTTCCTCTCGTTTGGCATCCTGCTTCTCTATTTTCACATTGAATTTCCCGGATTTATCCTCACCAATAATATCAGCAACAAATTTGAGCAATCCACACTTTTCCTGTTTGCTATTAATACATATCCTTGAAGGAAGTACTAATTTAACCAAAACTCCTTCTGTATAAAGCAAAAACTTCTTAGCTGACAGAACAACTGGTACCTCATATATGTAAGCAGACATCAAAGAGCCAATTGGGGGAAGTGAAGTACTCTTCATGCCCCCTCCAGCTTAACCCGCCACTCTCCGGTGAGCAGCTTCTGCATCAATCCCTGCTTCTGGACTCTGTACCGTTCAGCCATTTTCTTCAACAAATCTATTTCTTCCTGGGCTGTGCTAAGAGTTGCAGCTATTTGCTTTTTTTCAAATAGTGGTGGGCGCGGCACTGTTAGAGTATTCAAATCCTTCGAATATATATGGGGTTGAGCACCTCCTGATTGCAAGGCATATATTTTTGCCTGAAGATGTTTCAATGCATAATAGAAGAATTTTGTTTCGCCTTCTTTGGCAACAATAACATTACAGTCTGATGCCCAAATAGGATAATTGTGATACCATACGTAACCTGCATATGCTCCTGAGGCACTAATAGTAATGCACTCCCCTTTGTGGGTTGCTTTGTTGTGGTAATAAGCATAACTCTGGCCACCTGCAACAACAGGAATCTGTCCATCTTCAATCACTTTTTTTATCAGAGGTTTACCCTTTTCAACCTTAAGCGTATTCTTGAAAAGCTCAAGTAGCTTAACTTCTTGTTTTCCAGTTCTTTTACAATAATTTCCAATCAACTCATTTAACAGCCACTTAAACCGCTTCTCCTTCGCCTCAATCAGCTTCTCCGTTTTC
>JAGGYZ010000343.1 GCA_021162285.1 Candidatus Fermentibacteraceae bacterium | reverse complement strand
TGTAATACCACTCAAGAGCTTTTCTTCCCGCATACCTTTCCCAGCATCCGTTTGACCCGCATGGACAGGGAATACCGCCCTCTTTTACAGTCATATGACCGAACTCACCTGAATATCCCGTGCCGTAATGAACAGCTCCCTGGTTGATTATTGTTCCACCTATACCTGTTCCAAGGGTAACCAGCAGCCAGAGCCCCTGTGATGGAATCAGCCCGGAATTGATTGCTCCTATTGCAAACGCATTGCAGTCGTTGTCCACAACAACTGGAATCCCGATTCTGTTTTCAAGTATGCTTCCTGCCTGAACATTGTTCCACAGGGGCAGATTCGGACTGAATCTGATTGTTCCACCTGAAGACCTGTCTACGAGACCTGCAGTTCCCAGACCCAGAGCGACAGGTACTGCATCGTATCCCAGAACGAGGTCGGAAATGCTGTTTAGAAGCCTTTTCGGTTCACAGTTTTCACCAGTTGGAAGTGTTTCCACCATTTTGAAAACACCGTCAATTATGCAGCCGATCTTTGCATAGGTGCCGCCGATATCGATACCCCAGTATGCTTTTTTGTCAGTCAATCCCGATAATCTCCCCGTCAACTACTGTCATCATGGGCCACGAAACTCTTGTTTCCGTATCGCTTCCCAGGATGCATCTGCCGGAGGCTCCGTACCACGGCCCCATTGAAGACAGTTTTCTGGCAATTCTGCTTCTGGTGGGCGTTGAAGCCTGTGCCCAGGCGTCCAGCAGCATACCTGCGGCGTCGTACCCCTGTGCGGCTATAGCCGTGGGTTCCTGTCCGTATGTTCTGTTGTAGCCGTACACGAACCGGGCTGTTTCCGGGTAAAGAGAGTTCAGGCCGAAAGCAACTGTAAAAACAGCGCCTTCGACGTATTCTCCACCATGTCTCAGAAGCAGATCGTCGTCCCACCCGGAGGTGCCGAAAAGTGGAACTTCCACGCGGTAAAACCTTAATTGAGGCGCAATCTGAACGGCATCCCAAGCCGATACCGGAAGGAAAACAGCCTGGGGAGAGTAAGCCTTTACTGCTGTGATCTGGGCTCTGAAGTCTGTGTCTCCAGGTTGATATCCCTGGGATGAAACAACAGTTCCTCCCAATCTTTCCACCACTGATTTGAACTGTTCTGCTTCTCCTGTGGCCTGTGATGTGTAGGGATGGATAACAGCGAACCTTGATAGCCCTTCATGTCTCACGGCGTACTCCGCCACTGCCGCTGCCTGATTTCCAGCACTTACAACCAGCCTGAAAACAGGGCTTCCAATGTTGTCCACACTGCCTGAAGTTGCAGTGGGGGACAGCAGGGGAATTCCAGCTCTTTCAGCAATGGATGCAGCGTTCAGTGTGGATGAGCTTGTCAGCGGTCCCAGAATGGCAATGCAGGAAGGGTTGTCTGCCAGCTCCTGCATAAGCTCCATAAGTCGTTCAGGATCTCCTCTGGTGTCAAAATCAACCAGCTGGGGAGAATCTGAATGCATTTCAGAGAATCTGTCGAAGGCCAGATGTGCGCCCTGTGAAACCTGTCTGCCGTAAACAGCCCCCTCTCCTGTAAGGGGCAGAAGCATTGCTATCCAGCTATCACTGGCTGTCTCAGGCTGCCCGTAGTCCGGTCTGCCCCACAAATTGTGAGCTCCCGGGTACAGTCTGTCTATTTCATCTCCGTACAGTGCAGCCCGGGCATAGTCTCCGGTTGTGGCATTCCGTTCTTCAAGTTCAAGCAGAACATAAAGTTCCAGCCAGCCTCTGCTTCTGTAATCTGCCAGAGCACCAGTCTGGATATGGTTCAGCTGTTCTCTGCACAGCTCTGCTGCCAACCGGGCTCTGTAGCTGTCAAGATTCTCCAGATCGACTGCTGCAAGAGTGTTCAGTGCAGACGACGGCGAAGAACCTGCTTCAACACGGGCCTTCAGGAAAAGAGCCCGGGATTTAACAACAGGGTTCGCAGAAGCGGTATACCTGGAAGCAACAGCCAGTGCCTCATCTCTCCTGCCCAGATCGAGAAGGCTTTCACCCCTTGTGATACTCCACACTGGAGCATCCGGGCTGGAAGGTTCAGAATCCAAAGCTGAGTCAATAAGGGTGAGAGCCTGTTCTGCGTCTCCGTCCTGCAGAAGCTGATCTGCAAGAGCGGCCTTTTCCGAAGCGGTTGAATTCTCGTTAATATCCGGCCGGCAGCTCGCAGCGGCAAGAATTGCAAGGGCTGCAGTAAATAAATATCTCAATTTCAAATGGAATACCCCCTGGTGTTATCTTTTAATTCAGATCTGTACTGTATCATGCGCCGATGGTTAACCATTGCAGAGTCACCGTCAGTTTCGCATGGTGCCAGGCATACCGGAACAGCTGATGAGGTTCGGCATGACAAAGGGAATATCATTTCAAGTGTATGGAATCGCAACAGGAAAGGGGTCCCGGAAAGGGACCCCTGTAAAAACACAGCTTCTACTCTGTTGTGGATTCTTCCTCCACTGGAACATCCATGGGGATAAATTCCTCGATGGGTATCTCCATGTTGTCTATCATCCACTGTGCATCGTCTGCAAGTTCGGACAGCGGGTAATCTGTTACAAGAACTCTGAAGGCATCTCTTGCAGCATCGTAGTCCTTTATCTGTTCGCTGAAAGTGAATCCAATAAGGAACTGCGCCTGATCACAGCGTTCATTATCCGGATATCTGTCAAGGAAAAGCTTGAAGTATACCACAGCCGTTTCAGGGTCAGTTCCCATTGATTCCTGAGCCAGAGTCATAAGACTGTCTGCACCAATGGATTCCGCTGGCAGGAAAGCATCTTCGTTAATTTCAACCGTATACTTCTCTCTGAGGCTGGGGAATACTGTATCGTAGAGATAGTCGTTGACAATTCCCGGTCTCAGAGATGCCTCAATGGATTCACGGACTTCGTCCAGTGGTTTAACCCCGTCCTCGATTTTGTCAGCAACCATGAAAAGGGTTATCCCCAGATTCGTGCGGACCGGGCCAAATTCTGTTCCCGGTTCTGCTGCGAACATATCGTCCATAAACCCGAGCTCTACTTCTATGTAAGGAATCGGCGCATTTACCGGAACCCAGCCAAAGTCTCCACCAAGGGCGGCACTGGGCTGATGTGTCGAGAACTGGGAAGCTGCATCCGCAAAAGTCATGCCATCATCAAGGGCAGCAACAGCAAGATCCATTTCATCTTCAGAGTCGGTTACAATTGCCGAAACCTGTATCTGAGCGTACTGGTGATAGATGTCCCCGGCATGCTCTTCGTAGTAGGCGGCAATGTCGTCTTCTGAAACTACAGCGGTTTCCACAATGTAACGCTGGTAGTACTCTTGAATAAGTGCGCCCTGCCGAGTTTCTTCCACCTGCTTTTCAGCCTGTTCAACCTGGGCAACCACCGAACTGTCCTGATCCAGCCCTGCCTCGACAGAAGCAAGTCTGATAAGTTCTCTCTCAATCATGCTGTCGAGAATCAGCTGTTTACCTTCCGGAGTTTCATAGCTTGCTCTCTGGTAGGGTGGAATTGCTTCCAGTTCTGCCAGTATGTCTTCCTCGGTTACAGGTGTATCGTTGATAACTGCATAAACACCGTCAGCAGGGGGGGCATTTACTGTGACCCCGTAGGTTTCCTTCAGACCGGGCATGAAATCATTTCTGAAGTAGTCATTCACAAGGGCTGGTCTCAACATGTCTTCAATTGATTCTCTTACTTCGTCTATAGAATCGTAGGATTCCGGTCTCTGCTCGGTAACCGTAAAGATATGTGTACCCAGATTTGTTACATACGGAGGCAGGATCGTTCCCGGTTCTGCAGTGAGAAGAAGGGAAAGAAGTTCCTGATCTTCACCAATGAACGGAACATCCTGACCCTGCTCCACCCAGCCGATGCTTCCACCCTGGGAAGCTGTTGCAGAGTGTTCACTGAGTTGAACGGCAACAGAATCGAAAGGTGTTCCACCTTCCAGCAGAGCCTGTACTTCTGCAAGTTTTTCGTCTGTGCTTACGAGAATATGTGAGACCAGAGCAGCCGGGTTGTTGCGGTACTGCTGGATATTGCTCTCGTAGTAGTCTGAAACAAGGGAATCAGGAATTTCAATAGCTTCCACAATCATTTTCTGATAAAACACCTGTCCCATTGCCCGTACCCGTACATCCTCCACTTGTTTTTCGGCATCTGCAATGATAGCGAGAACTGTAGAATCTTCCGCAAGCCCCTCGTCCACGGCGGCAAGCAGAAGAAGTTCTCTCTCGATTATATGGTCAAGAAGAGCTCTTTTCCCGCGAAGAGTTTCAAAAGAAGTACGCTGGTAAGGAGGAATTCTCTGTATTTCAAAGTCAAGGTCTTCCATTGTGATAACCTTGTCGCCTACTCTGGCAGCGTCGTCAGCGCCAAGAGGAGCCGAGCCGCAGCCTGCTGCAATCAGCGACAGAACAACAACAAAAGGAAAATTAAATTTTCTCATCGTCTTTTTACTCCTTGATCAATGTGCTGGGTTTCAGGTGTACTGTAGGAGATCAACCCCCGGGCGAATTCAGCCATTGCAGCTTTTACCGCATTCTGCTGTGGATTTTCTATTTCTGGAACAAGGCAGGGAGCACCGTCTTTCAGCGCACGAACCCTCTTTGACATGGCCAGTGCGAGTTTGTATTGATTTGTGCTTTCCGAAGCAAGGTTTTCAACTTCTTCAAAGGACTTCATACCTGTTGGCCTCCATCTATCTGGTGTTGCATGCAAATGCCGGGTAATAAGACTGGGAATATACAAAAACATACCCCGGAAGAGGTCAGTAGTTCCTCTCCCGGGGTATCAGATTAAATGTGAACCGGTTACTCCACCTCAGAGTCGGTGTTATGCCCTGTCAGCACTTCCCACCTGGGCGGGTTCACCAGGTCAACTTCTCTAAGCTCGGTTTTTACATAACCCAGTTCAGTAAGTTCCCACATACGGACAACTGCGATGTTATCGTTGTCTCCGGCAACAGCACCATCCGCTCTGCTGGGGAACTGGAGAGGCTGCTGAAACTTTACCTCGACTCTGGATGTTTCCGGATCGGATGTTGTATAGGCAATAAATTTCCAGGTCTGTACATTTATGGAGTCGCCTCTGCTTCGTCCTCTGGCATTCGGGTGTTCCCAGAATGTAAGCAGCGTGTCTTCCTGAATTTCAAAGATGTATTCACCGCCAAGGGGATCTGACAGTTCGAAAACATTTATCTCAAGATTTTCAACTTCGGTAGGTTTTAAAACAGAAGGGTACCTTCCTGCAAGGTAGGAGGCTTCCTCTTCGCTTACTCTGATAAGTGCAGACCTTGAAACTTCCGTTCTCTTGTTTTCGGCATACTGGGGGAAGGGAAGTCTGGAAAAAGTTTCCATCCAGTCTGCTTCCATGAACAGGGAATCTGGGAAATCCTGTTCAATAAGACCGCCTACAACACCACCGTGCCTGTCGTGATTCGGGCACGATATGGCGAACTGGGTTCCCAGTGCAAGTTTTGCATCGTAGTGGTACATTGAATCGGGGAAACCTGCAGCTCGGAGCGATGGACACACAGCCATGGTGTCGGAAAAACCGCCATAGACAAGCAGCGAATCAAGAGTGGGCGCAGGGGAACCCTCGTTCATGTACATGTGGTCAATATTTGCTTTTGAAAGCTCGTACATCTGTGTTCTGCAGGCCTCGCGAGGAATTCTGTACATTTCAACCCGCTGGTTAATTCTGAAAATTAGTAAGACAGCAAGGAGTACAATAAGCACTCTCACAAGAACCTTTGAACCCATTTAATTCCCTCCGAAGCAATTTGTAATTAACGTTTCGAGCCTCTTACGAATGTTCGCACTAATTTACGACCCTCTGTCTCTCCGTGTCAATATCCAGCCTGACCAGCCAAAGCACAAACCACAGGCACGAAAGCATGAATATCAACCGAACCCTCCGAGTATGCAACCATATCACCGATGGAGGCAAGTGATGTTGTGGCGTACCCCGAACTGATATCAACAGGCTCCGTTGCAACACTGTCCATTCGCAGAACCATAGATGACGGACCGGTGACCGTTATGGAAACAGGTTCCACAGACAGCAATTGAAATCTGCCGGGTATGGCACTGGAGGACAGCACCGATACGGGAAGTTCACGGCTGATCACTGTGTCTACAGTGCATGAAATAAGGTCAGGAACCACTCTTGATACGACAACAGCTCCCTGTGGATGAATGTCGGAAACACCCAGCTCAATAAGCCCGTTAGCAGGGAACGAAGAATAAACTCCTGTCTGAACGGTTCTTGTGATAAGGGTCAGTGGTGATCCGATCTGGTGTTTGAGCATCTCCAGGCCTGATCCTGAAAGCCTCACGGTAACCGAGTCTTCGCTGATGCCTGAGACTGTAAAACTATCTTCAGTTTCCAGGTACAGAGGCAGCTTGACTTCCACGGAAAAAACCTCACTGTCGATGGCTGCACCCCAGATCAGTGTACCCACCAGCAGAGCCAGAACCAATCGGCTCACCCGTTCGGTGCTTGTGATTTCAGTCTTCATTGCCGGGGGAGTTGAAACCTATGGCATTGTGCTCTTTTGATTCAGCAAGTGCACCGTTCTTTTTTTCATAGGTTTTCACCTGTTTGGACAGCTGTTCTGCAAATGCCTTTGCCGCATGGGGAGACATTATTACCCTTGACTTCAGGCTGGCAGCGGAGGCACCTGGCATAATCCTGGCAAAATCAAGAACGAATTCTGCCCTTGAAAAGGCCACCAGAACCATGTTGCTGTAAGTTCCATCGGTGTCTTCAGGTTTCACATTGATGCGTGGTCTCGTTTTAGTCATTATTTTATCTCCGTGGTTGTGTTTCACCGGTAGCATTGTACCATGACCTGCTCCGGTCAAGGTTTGGAGGTAATATTGATACCTGAATTGAATACGAAAAGTCTTCTTCAAAAGTTTAAGGGGAGAAGAGTGCTTGTGGTTGGTGATCTTGTTCTGGATCACTACCTTGATGGAAAAGTTTCCAGAATTTCTCCGGAAGCTCCGGTGCCTGTGGTAACTCTGGGCGATAACTGCGAAAAGAGTATTCCGGGAGGAGCTGCCAATGTTGCGCTGAACGTTCTTTCCCTTGGAGGTGAGCCTGTATTGGCAGGAGTTACAGGCAGGGACAGTGATGGAGAGATTATCAGAGAGCTTATTTCTGAAGCTGGCGTGAACATTGACGCTGTGGTTTCAGATACAGGAAGACCAACCACAGTGAAAACAAGGGTGATGGGAAGAAACCAGCAGCTTCTAAGGATTGACAGGGAAAAAACCCACCTGCTTTCACCTGCAGTTGAGAATGAGCTGAAGTCGGGGATAGACCGGATAATGGACACGGTGAGTGCGGTTGTTATAGAGGATTACGACAAGGGAGTTCTTACACCGGCACTGGTAGAGCATATTGTAAGGGGTTCCATAGAAAGAAAGCTGTATCTGGCTGTGGACCCGAAAGTAAGAAATTTCTGGAGTTATTCCCGCTGCAGCCTGTTCAAGCCGAACAGACATGAGGCAGGTTTTGCTCTTGGAATGAATATCGATAACACAGACAAAGCCATTGATGCTGCCGAAAAAATACGCAGTCGTCTCTCTGCAGAAGCTGTTCTTATTACCCTGGGGTCAAACGGTTCCGTCCTGGTGCAGGGCAACGGCAGGAAGCCCCGGCATCTGAAGGCAGTTACCAGAAGCGTGTTTGATGTATCCGGTGCAGGGGACTCTGTAATTGCAGTCATGGGGCTTGCCGGAAGCTGCGGTATTGAGGCTGCAGATGCGGCTGCGCTGGCAAATCTTGCTGCTGCTGCGGTTTGCAGAGAACCCGGAGTTTATGCTGTAAGTGCTGAAGATATTATGAGAGAGGCAGGCAGGTTTGAATGATTACACCCTGAGAGCTCCGGTTGTTTCTGCAGCCGAAGCTGCCGGTTTTGCAGACAGCTTGAGAAAACAGGGGAAACGGATAGTGTTCACCAACGGCTGTTTTGATCTTTTTCATCCGGGACATCTTGAAATTCTTGAGGAAGCACGTATGCAGGGTGACTTTCTTTTTGTGGGAGTTAATACCGATGACTCTGTAAAAAGGCTGAAGGGAACTGACAGGCCTGTTCAACCCCTTGAAAGCCGCGTAGCTGTTGTGTCGGGCCTGCGGTCGGTGGATTGTGTGGTGCCTTTTTCGCAGGACACACCGCTGGAACTGATCACAGAAATACTGCCGGATGTTCTTGTAAAAGGCGGTGACTACAGTGAAGAGCAGGTTGTAGGTGCAGATGTTGTCAGAGAGAACCACGGGGATGTTGTTATAGTACCTCTGCTCGACGGATACTCTACAACGCTCATTATTGAGAAGATGAGCTGATGCCGGTAAAAGACAGTGTAGCAGTTTTTTTGACGTTTACGGTGTTGTGGTTTGCAGCTGCTGTTCCCGTTTATCAATCTCCTCTCGGTCACTATCCTGTTGTTGACGCGGCCTGGCACAATACATGGGCTCAGGATATCGCCGGTGGAGATTTGTTTGTGTTCTCTCCCTATTTCAGAGCTCCTCTCTACCCTGCGGTTCTTGGACTCGTGTATTCCATTTTCGGGGATTCAATAGTCTCCGGAACCCTGCTCAGTCTGCTTTTTGGAATTCTTTCGGTTCATCTGATACACAGGATTGTTTTTGACCGGGCCGGCAGAAAGGCTTCTCTTGTATCTGCACTGGTGTGGACGCTGTACGGCGTTAACCTGTTCTACACCACAACTCTGCTTATTACCCCGGTGTACACCTTCCTTCTGCTCTGCTCATTTTATCTGCTTGACAGGGACAAGCCCGATTATTGGGGCTGGCTGTTTCTGGGTCTGGCTGCCATTACTCGTCCCGGAGCAGTTCTGCTGTTTCCCATGGCTTTGATTCTTTACCGGAAAATCTGGAAATGGAGCTGGTTATTTCTTGTTCCGGTGGCTTTTGTCTGGACCATTAACGGTATGCATGGAGACTGGGGTACTGTTATTTCCAGCCAGGGTGGAATCAACCTGTACATAGGAAACGGACCTCTGGCAGACGGTTTTACAGCTTTCGCCCCAGTGGAAGAGACAGCTTCCGCTGACTCTTTTCCTTATCCGGACAATGTATGGGCTGCAAGCAATGCGCCGTTTGAAGAACCTGTTCTGCCTTCAGAGGTTTCATCCTGGTGGGTGGGCAGAACAGTTCGCAGTGTTGCAGGTGACCCTCTCAGATTTTTGCAGCTTACAGCGTTGAAACTGCTTTATATAATCTCTCCGGTGGCTGTTCCAAGCAACTACGATGTTTACTACATGGCCAGGTATTCACCTGTGCTGAGAGCCCTGACAGGTACACCGCGTCTTCCTGTTTCCGGTCTTCTTATCTGGTTGCTGATACCGGGAGCTCTGCTGGCGGGAAAACTGGAGAGACAGGAGAAAAACAGTCTGCTGTGGGCAGCGGTTCTCGCTGCAGGTGTACTGCCTTTTTTTGTTACCGCCAGATTCAGGTTACCGATTGTTCCTTTCATGGTTATATTCCTCGTGCCCAGAGTTCTAAAGAATACCGGGAGGAGTCTTATGCTTGGCTCAGCAGGGGTTGCTGCAGGTCTGTTTATAGCCTGGGCAACAGCTGGAACTGTTGAAGCAGGAGGAGTCAACATGGCTTTTCACGATGGTGTTGCTCACTTCCGGCAGGGTGACGCAGCAGGGGCGGAAGTTCTTTTGCTTGAGGCTGTTGATGTTGCTTTCCGCCGGGAGGACAGTGTTGATTTGAACGGTGTGGATGCGCTTTTTAATCTGGGTGTTATAAGTATTGGAAGGGGAGATACGGAATCGGCAGCTCTGTACTGGGAGAAGGCTGTTTCCAGAGATCCGAATTACGCTCCTGCCAGGCAGGCTCTGGCGGGGTTGACCCCACAGAGGGATTGAACCATAAAAGCTGGTACTTTCATGTGTGTTAGGAAAATCAACAGGTTTGTTGTATGGAGGCTGTTTTGAATCTAAAACTTTTATTTAACTATTTCCCGCCGATTGTTGCTGTTCTCACAGGTATTGTTGCCTGGATGGTTTTTGTGTCTGTGAAGAAAAAACCCCAGGGAACGGACAAAATGAAGAAACTTGCATCTATGATACATTCAGGTGCAATGACCTACCTTAAAACCCAGTACAGAATACTGCTTGTGTTTATTCTGATTGTGGCAGTTCTTCTGTTCTTCGGAGTGAACAGAGCTACATCTATTGCTTTCGTTACGGGAGCACTGTTCAGCATGATCGCCGGAGTTGCAGGAATGGGTGCCGCTACAGTTGGTAATGTGAGAACAACACATGCTGCAAGAAGCAGTATTTCCAGTGCTCTTTCAGTCGCATTTTCAAGTGGAAGCGTAATGGGCTTCGCTGTTGCTGCTCTGGGGCTTTTCGGAGTATCCCTTTTCTACCTGATGTTTCACGAGGTGGAAACGGTACGGGTTTTTCTGCAGAATTTTCTGGGTATGGAAACTGTTGATTTGAACAGCATTGCCGGTTTTGGTATGGGGGCCAGCAGTATTGCCCTTTTTGCCAGAGTGGGCGGCGGCATATTTACAAAGAGTGCCGATGTTGGAGCTGACCTGGTGGGAAAAATTGAAGCAGGTATCCCTGAAGATGACCCGCGTAACCCAGCTGTCATCGCAGATAATGTGGGAGACAATGTCGGAGATGTGGCAGGAATGGGAGCCGACCTGTTTGAGTCTTTTGTGGGCTGCATAATCGCCGCGATTGTTCTTGCTTTCAGCATGAATGCCGATATTGTGTCAGGGCTGTTTACAGGCAGTGCTTCCGATGCTATGCATGTGGGGAAAACCTCACTTATCGCTCTTCCACTGGTTCTTGCAGCACTTGGAACTCTGGCCAGTCTCGTGGGTGCTGTTTTTGTGAAGATATTCGGAAAGGGTTCACCCAACACTGTTCTCCGGAATGCGACCTTCATCAGTGCTGGACTTGCTATTCTTGGTGCCTTCTGGATGGTTAACCTCCTGCATATCGCATCCGGCGTTTTCTGGGCTATTGCATCCGGTGTTGTAGCAGGTACTGCCATCGGACTTATCACTGAATACTACACCAGCAGCAAACCTGTCAGGCTGATCGCTGAGGCAACAAAAACAGGACCTGCCACTACCATTATCGAAGGTATTGCTGTGGGTATGGAGTCTACAATAGGACCCACACTGTTCATAGCTGCAGCAATTCTTGTAAGTTACAATTATGCTGGTCTTTACGGCATAGCCCTTGCTGCTCTCGGAATGCTCATGAATGTTGGAATGACCATGTCTGTGGATGCTTACGGGCCAGTTGCCGATAATGCAGGCGGTATCGCCGAGATGGCCGGGCTTTCTGAAGAAGTAAGAACCAGAACAGACAAACTTGATGCACTTGGCAACACAACGGCAGCCATGGGTAAGGGGTTTGCAATCGGCTCAGCTGCGTTGACTTCTCTCGCCCTGTTTTCTGCTTACGCGCAGGTTACCGGGCTTTTCAGTGAGGGAATAAACATTCTTAACCCCAATGTAGTTGTCGGGTTGTTCCTGGGTGGGCTTCTGCCTTTCGTGTTTGCCTCAATTACGCTGAGAGCTGTTGGTAAGACTGCTATGAAGATGGTTGAAGAGGTGAGAAGGCAGTTCAAGAACATCAAGGGTCTTATGGAAGGAACGGCCGATCCGGAAACAGAGAAATGTATTCACATTGCAACTACCGGGGCTCTTCATGAGATGATCCTTCCGGGAATCATGGCTCTTGTTGTGCCGGTGGCCGTGTATTTCGGGTTTGGAGATAACGGTGCAGAAACGCTGGGAGGCCTTCTTGCCGGATCTATAGTAACCGGAGTTCTCCTTGCAATTTTCATGTCCAACAGCGGTGGGGCATGGGACAATGCCAAGAAGTACATAGAATCAGGACACATGGGTGGAAAGGGTTCGCCCAGCCATGATGCCGCAGTGATGGGTGATACAGTCGGCGATCCTTTCAAGGATACAAGTGGTCCGTCACTTAACATCCTTATAAAGCTGATGTCCGTAGTTGCTCTTGTTCTCGCCCAGGTTCAGGTCGGTTAGTGCAGGCGAAAGGAAAACTTAATGAGTGAGACACTGGACTTTAACGAAGAGAATGTAAGGGCCAAGCTTGAGGAAGTGCGCCCGATGCTTCAGGCTGATGGAGGAGACATAGAGTTTGTGGCTCTTCAGGGCAAAACTGTTCAAGTAAGGCTTCAGGGGTCATGCAGCGGATGCGCATTCGCTACACTGACACTGCAGTTCGGAGTTGAGAAGAGTTTGAAGAGGTACTTTCCTGATATGGAAAGGGTAGAGAACGTTCTATAACAGCAGAGGAACTGCTTCGCGGGTTCAGGCCTGTATTTTGTTGAGGGGGAGTTCTGAAAGGCTCCCCCTTTCTTCCGAGGACATGGCTTTTGCCACAAGGATGTACAGAGAGGCTGTGGTGTGGAGAAAACGGATTGACCACGCTCTGAACAGGTATCTAAGGAGGTCGCTGTACACCCTTGATCCCGATGTTCTGTGCAGCCTCAGGATTGGTGCGGTTCAGATGCTTGTTCTGGGAACACCACCCCATGCTGCAGTATCCGCCACGGTGGAAGCGCACTCCAACAGGAAAACCAGAGGTCTGGTGAATGCTGTTCTTCGGAAAATTGCTGGCCATACAGAGGAAAAACTTCCCCTTCACATACAGTATTCACACCCGGAAGAGCTTGTGAACAGGTGGATGAAGCGATACGGAGAATCGGTGACAGGAAAGCTTCTGGAATGGAACAATCAGCCTCCTCCCCTTGGAGGATATGCATTCGGAGACATCCCGGAAGCTACGGAAAAGGGAAAGTTTCTGGAGCGTTACAGTGTTATTAAAAGACAGGGTGCCTTTCAACCTCCAGAGAACTTTTATATACAGGATGAATCTGCTGCCATTGTAGGACAGGGAATGGCTGAACTGCCTGGTACTACGGTTCTTGAGGTCGGAGCTGCACCTGGCGGTAAGACGGCTCACCTCAGCGGTACAGGATCTGTGATCTCAGTTGACAGGAAGAGAAAGAGAATGAAAAGATGGATTGCGAACAGAGACAGATTGCACTGGAAGAGCTGTTTTCCAGTTGCCGCTGACTGTTCCAGTCTTCCTTTTTCAACGAAGTTTGATAAGGTTGTCGTCGATGCGCCATGTACAAATACCGGAGTCTATCGAAGGCGGTTCGATGCCAGGTGGAACTGGTCCGCTGCAATGGAGGAGGAACTGGTTCAGATACAGAGAAAAATGCTCACAGATTCTGCAAAAGCAGTAAAACCGGGCGGAGTTCTGGTGTATTCAACATGCAGTATTGAACCTGCTGAGAACTCCGGAGTGGTACGGTTTTTTGAAGAGAGAAACCTCGCATTCGAGAGGATTCCCTTCCCTGCCCCTGAAGAACTGGTCACCGGTGAGGGTTTTCTGTCTGTTTTTCCGCCAGACGCAGGGATTGACGGGCTATTTGCAGTTTCATGGAAGTACACAGGCTGAAAGAAGAACAGTGAACTCCGAAACAAAGTTTGTTACCGCTGCACTTGTTCTGGTGGCTGTTCTGTACATTTTTTCCCTTTCAGTTCCTCTGTTTGGAGATTCTCTCGGTTATGGGTACAGCACCACCAGATGGATCAGAGCAAATGGATTTAATCCATTTGCCGCAGGAACCGGGCGGGGAGAACAGGCCATGGGGCATCCAACTTTGTTTTTCTGGATGTGGGCACTGCTTTCAGGTTTGCTTGGTGAAACTCTTTGGGTAGCCCGGCTTCTCCCGGCTGCAGCAACATTTTTGAGTATATGGGGAATGTACAGGCTGGGCAGACTGCTGTCGGGTGAAATGGTTGGCTGGCTTTCAGCTCTTGCCCTTCTTGTCAGCCCACTGTTCGTTACACAGGCCATGAGACCAATGCCGGAAAGTGCGGTTGTCGCTGCTGTGGTTTGGTCTCTGTATTTCTACGCAGGGAAGAGATACATCCCGGCGGTAATTCTGTGCGCCCTTGCAATAGCTTTCAGAGAGCAGGCTGTGCTTCTTGCAGTGACATATTTTATTGCCGAGGTGCTTCGCACCGGAGTAAATAAACCATCACGACTCCTTCTTTTCCTGTCTCCTGTTCTTGTGTTCATCGTTACTGGTTTAGCAAATCTTGTGACAAACGGGTATTTCTTCTTTCCCGCTCACATTGGCGGGCGTTTACAGCTTGAACCAGATTGGTTTATAAACAGATTCAGGTTGTTCAGTATACATCTGATATCGGGAGATTTCAGGTGGCTTCTGATGACTACTGCCCTTGCAGGAATGATTAGAGGATTGGGCAGGGACAAAGACAGAAGACTTCTGCCTTTTGTACTTATTCTTCTGTTTCCGGTGCTGTTTCCGCCTCCTGAGAGAATTGCTTTTTTAGGCTTTGCAGCTGTTGTTCTGATTGCGTACTTTGTTCGGGAAAGGCTTGTTCTGAGTAGATTGCATACTGTGTTTGTGGTGTTTCCTTTTTTGCTGGTCATGTTTCATGTTCTGACAGTCTTGTTTTTACCAGACTCAACGATGAATCTGTTCAGGTATGTGCTGTCAGCGTATCCGTTTATCATTCTTGGCCCGATGGTTATGCTTCGTAGATACTTTTCAGGAAAGACTACTGTTGTTCTTGGAAGCATATTCATTGTTGCCACTGCAGGAGCCAATAGATTCCAGCATTACGGCTACCAGCCGGATACATCATTAGCTTGCGTATCTTCTCTGATGGATTACAGAGAGGCTGTTATTTATGGAGTTTCCCTCGGTGATACTATGCTGGTTTCAGGGATCGACGAGAGATACTATTCAACCAGTGAGTGCGGTATTGTTAAGTCAGCAGTTCCAGTAAGAAGCATTGTGTGCGATATGGCACCGCTCAAAGCAGGTGTTTCGTACACTCTCGTTGTGTCTTCCCTCATGTTCGCAGAGGGAAATGTTGCAATTACTGAGGCATTGCTGCCTTCAGGATCGGAGATGAGACTTCTTGGAGAACCAGGGTGGGATAACAGCAGAAGCACTGTAGATATCTACAGAGTGGAACCCCTGACGCAATAAAGGAAATTTTCTACTTTCCTCTCAGAGGATCACACAGAGAGGGGAAAGATATGCTTCTTCAGTTTACCCAAAGACCTGGTATTCCGATGACGGGTGCCTGGACTTGGTGGTATAGTTGTGTCTGCATGGAAAAAAGTAAGGGTTTGTATCGGGTTTAAAGCAGGAGGGAATCTGTGTGTAGTTTTGTTTCCTGCAGCACAAAGGGGAATTCATGGTAAAGAAGTTTAACACTATCAGTCTGGCTATTGGGGTGCCTGGAATAGTTGTTCAGGCGTACGGAGCAATGGTTAATTCAACACCTCTGCTTTTTGTCGGGGCTGCTCTTCTTCTGGTAGCATTTTATTTCTATACAAAAGCGAAAGGTATACACCCTGCATTCTGTCTTCTGGGCTTTTTATCTGTTCTAGGGCTGATTATTCTGAGTCTTATGAAGGATAAATCCGGTTCCGATGAGGTTGCGCCTGAAAAGAGGAATTCGAAGGGTTTTCTGATTTTTATTGCTGTGCTGGTTGTTCTAATACTGGTTCTGTCTTACATTCATTAACCGGCAGCAGGTTCAGTCTGCGTTCAGAACTTTT